>DATMRM010000155.1:0-25603 GCA_035566155.1 Steroidobacteraceae bacterium
GTGAGGAGCGCACTCTTGCCGCCTTCCGCTGCCATCAACGATCGACCTCCCCGAACACGATGTCCTGCGTACCAATCACCGCCACGACGTCCGCCAGCATGTGTCCCTTGACCATCTCGCCCAGGGACGCCAGGTGCACAAACCCGGGCGCCCGGCAATGCAGGCGATAGGGCTTGTTGGCGCCGTCCGATACCAGGAACACACCGAACTCGCCTTTCGGTGCTTCCACCGCGGCGTAGCTTTCCCCTTCCGGTACGCAGTAGCCCTCGGTCATGAACTTGAAGTGATGAATCAGCGATTCCATATCGCCCTTCATGTGCTCGCGGCTGGGCGCGCGCACCTTGCGATCATCCACCATCACCGGGCCCGGGTTCGCGCGCAGCCATTTGACGCACTGCTGGACGATGCGATTGGACTGACGCATCTCCGCCACGCGTACCAGGTAGCGGTCGTAGCAATCCCCGTTCACACCCACCGGAATATCGAACTCGAGCTCGGAATACCTCTCGTAGGGTTGCTTGCGCCGCAAGTCCCATTCGATGCCCGAACCACGCAGCATCGGACCTGTAAAGCCGAGCTGCATCGCGCGTTCCGGGGTCACGACTCCAATATTGACGGTGCGCTGCTTCCAGATCCGGTTGTCGGTCAAAAGCGTCTCGTACTCATCGACGTGACCCAGGAAGGTCTGGGTGAATGCCTCGATGAAATCCAGCAGCGAACCCGTGCGCAGTTCATTGCGCCGATCGGTGTCCTTCTGACTGCGCCAGCGGGAAGGCTGATGCTTCGGCATCACTTCCGGCAGATCGCGATACACCCCGCCCGGCCGATAGTAGGTTGCATGCATGCGTGTGCCCGACACTGCCTCGTAGCAGTCCATCAGGTCTTCGCGCTGGTTGAAGCAGAACAGGAACACCGTCATCGCCCCGATGTCCAGGCCATGCGCTCCCAGCCACATCAGATGATTCAGGATCCGGGTGATCTCATCGAACATCGTGCGGATGTACTGCGCGCGCGGCGGCGGCTGGATGCCGAGCAGTTTCTCGATTGCCAGCACGTAGGCGTGCTCGTTGCACATCATCGACACGTAGTCGAGCCGGTCCATGTAGCCAATCGACTGATTGAACGGCTTGGACTCGGCGAGTTTCTCGGTGCCCCGGTGCAGCAGGCCAATGTGCGGATCGGCTTTCTGGATCGTCTCGCCGTCCATCTCCAGCACCAGGCGCAGCACGCCATGCGCCGCCGGATGCTGCGGGCCGAAGTTGAGCGTCAAATTGCGGATTTCGGTGGTCATGCCCGATCCCCGGGTGGGTGATCGTGCAGTGCCGGGTCGTAGCGGTTGTCGTGGCGGATCACGCGCGGCACCAGGATGCGCGGCTCGATCTCGACCGGGCCGTACACGACACGCTTGAGTTTCTCATCGTAGTGCACTTCTACGTTGCCGATCAGCGGGAAGTCCTTGCGGAACGGGTGCCCGATGAAGCCGTAGTCGGTAAGGATGCGCCGCAGATCCGGATGGCCGCGGAACAGGATCCCGAACAGGTCGAACGCTTCGCGTTCGTACCACTCTGCGCTGGCCCACACGCCGACCAGCGAATCGAGCATCGGATCCTCGACACTGTCCGCCCACACCCGCACGCGCAGCCGCTGGTTGTGCGAGATCGACAACAGCTGCGAGGTCACGGCGAAGCGCTTGTTGCCTGCGAGGGTGTGAGGCGCTGCGTGATTCACTCCGCGGCTGAAACCGCTGGCGGTCGCGGCCGTGGTGCGCCACTCGGCGCGGCCATAGTCGAGGTAGTCCACGCCAGCCAGATCGATCAGCTGTTCGAAACTCAGCTGCGGGTCGTCGCGCAGCGTGCGCGCCACCTCCACGTAGCGTGCCGAATCCACCTCGATCGCGTATTCACCGCTCGGCGCCGCATAAGGACGCGCGCGCTCGCCTAGGACTGCCTTGATCTTCGCGGCAAGCTCATCGATATAGGCTGGCACGATGGGGTGGGGTCCTTCAGGCAATCACTTCGGGCCGTGCCTTGGCGGCGGCGGCGATCGAATGACGCTCGATCTTGCGCTGCAGTTGAATCACGCCGTACAGCAGTGCTTCAGCGGTCGGCGGACAGCCTGGCACGTACACGTCCACGGGCACGATGCGATCGCAGCCGCGCACGACCGCGTAGGAGTAGTGGTAGTAGCCACCGCCATTGGCGCACGAGCCCATCGAGATCACCCAGCGCGGCTCGGGCATCTGGTCATAGACCTTGCGCAGCGCCGGTGCCATCTTGTTGACCAGGGTGCCTGCGACGATCATGACGTCGGACTGACGCGGGCTGGGACGAAACGTCACGCCGAAGCGGTCGAGGTCGTAGCGCGAGGCACCGGCGTGCATCATTTCCACGGCGCAGCAGGCCAGTCCGAAGGTCATCGGCCAGAGCGAGCCGGTGCGCGCCCAGTTGACCAGGTTGTCCACGCTCGTGGTCAGAAAGCCACGTTGCGCAAAGCCCTGTGAATCAGGCGCCTCTAATCCCACTCGAGCGCTCCTTTCTTCCATTCGTACGCGAATCCGATGACCAGGATCAACAGGAAGATGCCCATCGTGGCCAGGCCGAAGGTTCCGATGCGCTTGAGAGCGACCGCCCATGGGAACAGGAAGGCAATTTCAAGATCGAAAATGATGAACAGGATCGCCACCAGGTAGTAGCGAACGTCGAACCTCCTACGGCTGTCTTCAAAGGGTTCGAAGCCGCATTCGTAGGGCGATACTTTCGCGCGGTCGTTGCGATAGCTGGCCGAGAGCCGCCCGAGCAACGTTCCCAGACCCAGCAGCACCGCGGCAAGCGCCGACGCAATGCCTAGGAAGATTAGCACGGGAAGGTAGTTCGTGAGCATTGCACCACCATTGCTAAAAGGGGCGGCATGTTGCGCTTGCGCGCACATTGGACCGCCCCGTGGTCGCCGTATTGTAGCAGGCGATGCTGACTTGTGGTGCCGACGGCGAGATTCGAACTCGCACACCTTGCGGCGCTAGCCCCTCAAGCTAGTGTGTCTACCAGTTCCACCACGTCGGCACTGTCGTAATTCGCGTTTCGTTGTAGGCCGCGCTCACTTGGGCGCTGTCGGATTCGCGGGCGCCGTCGGCGTTGTTGCCGGCGGCGCTGACTGGGCTGCCGGCGCAGAGTGCGTCGCAGCCGCGGGCGGCGCCGATTGCGCGGGCAGTGTGCTCGTGGGCGCAGCCGCTCCAGCTGCGGGTGCCGGTGCCGGCAGCGTCACGGTCGCTGGCGGAGCGCCCGGGGTGCCTTTCGCTGGCGCGGCCGGCTGCGCGAATTGCTCCAGCACTCCACTGCTCGGCGTCGCAGCTTTGCGCGTGCCCACATAGGCCAGCGACAGACTGGTGACCATGAAGATCGCGGCCAAAATGGCGGTCGCGCGCGACAGCGCGGTGCTGGCCCCGCGTGCGCCGAACACGGTACCGGAGGCCCCCGCGCCAAATCCGGCACCCGCCTCGGCGCCTTTACCACGCTGCAGCAGTACCAGCGCGACAATCGAGGCCGCGCAGAAAAAATGAATAATCATTAAGAACGTATGCAACATCGATCAACCCGACTCAACCGCGTGCCGCGGCCACAATGCTCAAGAATTCTTCTGCTTTCAGCGAGGCGCCACCAATCAACCCGCCATCCACGTCGGCCTGCGTAAACAGCTCACGGGCATTGCCCGCCTTGACGCTTCCGCCATACAGGATCTGAAGACCGGCCGCGATCTTAGCATCCCGCTGCGTCAGCCGGGCGCGGATGAACCCGTGGATCTCCTGCACCTGCGCCGGTGACGCCGTACGCCCGGTGCCGATCGCCCAGACCGGCTCATAGGCAATCACGGCATGCGCAAAGCTTGAGATGCCGGTCAGCGCGACCACCGCCTCGAGCTGCCGCCCCACGACGTCGAAACAGCGCCCGGCTTCGCGCTCGGGAAGCTGCTCGCCCACGCACAGGATCGGCACCAGCCCTTTCGACTGCGCAGCGGCAAACTTGCGCGCCACCTGCTCATCGCTCTCGTGACTGAGCGTGCGACGCTCCGAGTGTCCAACGATCACGAACTGGCAACCGACGTCCTTCAGCATCGCAGCCGAGACCTCTCCGGTATAGGCACCGTGGGTCTCGGCGGAGACATTCTGCGCACCCAGTTTTACCGCGGTGCCGCGCAGCAGGCGCGCGATTTCGCTCAAGTAGACGTACGGCGGACACACCACACACTCGACGCTTTCGAGCTTGGGGGCCGCCACAATGGCATCGAGCAGCGCACTGTTGTCAGTGCGCGAGCCATGCATCTTCCAGTTTCCGGCTACCAGTTTGCGTCGCATAGTCTCGTTCGGCCTGATTTCAGGCGCGCGGATGATATCGGCGACCCCCTTCCTAAGCAATGTGCCGTTCTTATCGTTGCCGGCAGGCCCGTCCGACGTCAGGTCGGCGCCGGGGCCGGCGCCGGGGCTCCCCGGACGACCGCGGCCAGCTCTTCGGCACAGGCGCGCACCTCGGTCGCATCCCGTGCTTCGACCATCACCCGGATCACCGGTTCTGTGCCTGAGGCGCGCAGCACGACCCGCCCTTCGCCATGCAGCTGCTTTTCGACCCGCCGCACTGCATTGACCACGTCCGGCACACTCATCGGGTCAAACCGCCGCGCCACCCTCACATTGAGCAACACCTGCGGCAGCTTCTCCATTCCCGCGGCCAGCTCCGCCAGCGAGCGGCCGGTCTGCTTCATGATCCGAAGGACCTGAAGCGCCGTGATCAGCCCGTCACCGGTCGTCGTGCGGTCCAGTGACAGAATGTGTCCAGAGGTCTCCCCGCCGAGGATACCGCCGCTTTCCTTCAGCTTGGCGAGCACGTGCCGGTCCCCGACCGGCGCCCGCAGGAACTCAATGCCCAGCCGCCGCAGCGCCAGTTCGAGTCCAAAATTGGACATCACGGTTCCGACCACGGGCCCGCGCAGACGCTGCTCGGCCTTTTCCGCCGAGGCAATCACATACAGCAGCTGATCCCCGTCCACGAGGCGTCCGAGGTGATCGACCATCATGACCCGATCGCCGTCACCGTCGAGCGCGACGCCCACGTGCGCGTGCACGCCGGGGACGGTCAACTGCAGCAGTTCAGGTGAGGTCGAACCGCAGCCGTCATTGATGTTTCGGCCGTTGGGCGAACATCCGATCGGCACGATGTCGGCATCCAGGTCGGCCAGAATGCGCGGGGCAATCTTGTAGCCGGCGCCGTTGGCACAGTCGATCACGAGCTTCAGGCCCGAGAGATTGTTGCCGGCACCGAGCATGCGGTTGCAGAATTCCTGGTAATGAAAGAGCGCGCTGTCGACCCGCCGTGCGCGGCCGATCTCGCGCGACGCGCGCGTGAGCGGCACACTCACCAACTGCGCTTCGATGCGCTCTTCGATCGCATCGGATAATTTGCCACCCTCGCCGTCGAAGAATTTGATGCCATTGTCCTCGTACGGGTTGTGAGAGGCGCTGATGACCACGCCGAGACGGCATTGCATCTGCCGGGTCATGTAGGCCACCGCCGGCGTCGGTAGCGGACCGGTCATCAGCACATCGGCGCCGGCCGCGACGAACCCCGCTTCCAGGGCTGCTTCGAACATGTAGCCCGAGACCCGCGTGTCTTTGCCGATCAATACCGCGCCACCCTCCCGGAGCAGCACTTGCGCTGCCGCACTCGCCAGGCGCAAGGCGAACTCGACCGTCATCGGATCAGTACCGACACGACCTCGAATGCCATCGGTTCCGAAATAGGTTCTGCTCACGGCGGACTCCCGTAGTGGATTGCGCTCGCAACACGCACTGCATCGACCGTCTGGGCCACGTCGTGCGCGCGCACGATGTGCGCACCCTGTAACACTGCGGCCGTAGCCAGCGCGAGGCTCGCCGCGAGCCGGTCGCTGCCGGCGTCGCCCTTGCGGCCAAGCAGTGTCGCCAGCATCGACTTGCGCGACAAGCCGACCACCACGGGCAAGTGCAGCGACTCGAGCTGCGGCAGTTTCCGCAGCAGTTGCAGATTATGCTCCAGCCGTTTTCCGAACCCGAAGCCTGGATCCACGCACAGCCGTTCGCGAGCGATGCCCGCGTCGACACACGCCTGCACGCGATCCTGCAGGAAGGCGCGCACTTCCTTCACGACGTCCTGATAGTGCGGATCAACCTGCATACTGTGCGGTTCGCCCAACATGTGCATTAGACACACGCCGCAGGGCGTGGAGGCTGCCGCCTCGAGGGCGCCCGGCCGCTGCAGGGCTCGCACATCGTTGATGAGATGAGCCCCGGCCGCCGGGGCCCGGCTCATCAGTTCGGGATTCGAGGTATCGACCGAGATCAGAACCTTCAGGCGCGCGGCGATACGCTCCACCACCGGCAGCACACGCCGCAGTTCTTCTTCGCTCGATACCCCCCCTGCTGCCCCCGGCCGCGTCGACTCGCCGCCGATGTCGATGATCGCGGCGCCCTCGGAGCTCATACGCTCCGCGTGCGCGAAGGCCGCGTCGGGATCGAGGAATTTACCGCCGTCGGAGAAGGAGTCCTGCGTGACGTTGAGGACGCCCATGACGAGCGGACGAGAGAGGTCCAATGTCCGACCAGCACACACCAGCTGCATCTCAAGCCCCCGGAAACGGCCTGTCTTCCCAGGCCTTGTTGGCAGGCAGATCTAGTGCTGGTTGGCGGCGGGCCGCACCACTGGCGGCTCGACCGGACCCGCGAGCGGAGAAGGTACCGGCTTGCCGCCGCCCGGACTCGGGGTCGAATCATCCCAGCCGTCCGGCGGACGCGGAGCACGTCCGGCCATGATGTCCTTCAGCTGATCGTCGGCCAGCGTCTCATACTTGATGAGCGCTTCGGCCATCGCGTGCAGCTTCTCGATATTGGTGTCGAGAATCTCCCGCGCGACCTTGTAGTTGCTTTCGATCACGCGGCGCACTTCCTCGTCGATCGCATGCGCGGTCTCATCGGACACCTGCTTGTGCTGCGTGACGCTGCGGCCGAGGAACACCTCGCCCTGATCCTCTGAATAGGTGAGCGGACCCAGGCGGTCGGACAGACCCCACTTGGTGACCATGTTGCGAGCCAGTTCCGTGGCGCGCTCGATGTCGTTCGATGCACCGGTCGTGACCGAGTCCACCCCGAAGATGATCTCTTCGGCGATACGCCCGCCGAACAACGTCGCGATCGAACTCTCCAGTCGGCGCTTGCTCATCGAGTAGCGGTCCTGCTCGGGCAGGAATTGCGTGACACCCAGCGCACGACCACGCGGAATGATGGTCACCTTGTAGACCGGATCGTGCTCGGGCACGGTGATACCGACGATCGCGTGACCGGCCTCGTGATAGGCAGTCATGCGCTTCTCGGCGTCGGTCATGACCATCGAGCGCCGCTCCGCGCCCATCATGATCTTGTCCTTGGCGCGCTCGAACTGGTCCATCGTGACCAGGCGCTGGTTGGCGCGTGCGGCAAACAGCGCCGCCTCGTTGACCAGATTGGCCAGGTCAGCACCCGAGAATCCGGGGGTACCCCGTGCGATCAGCGCCGGCTTCACATCATCCGACAGCGGAACGCGGCGCATGTGCACGCGTAGAATCTGTTCACGTCCGCGCACGTCGGGCAGCGGCACCACGACCTGGCGGTCAAACCGGCCCGGTCGCAGCAGCGCCGGATCCAGTACATCCGGACGGTTGGTGGCAGCGATGACGATGATGCCTTCGTTACCCTCGAAGCCGTCCATCTCGACCAGCAACTGATTGAGTGTCTGCTCGCGCTCGTCGTGTCCGCCGCCGAGACCCGCACCGCGGTGACGGCCAACCGCGTCGATCTCATCGATGAAGATGATGCACGGCGCGTGCTTCTTGGCCTGCTCGAACATGTCTCGCACACGCGAGGCACCGACGCCGACGAACATTTCGACGAAGTCGGAACCGGAAATGGTGAAGAACGGCACTTTGGCTTCGCCAGCGATGGCTCGCGCCAGCAGTGTCTTGCCGGTGCCGGGAGAGCCGACCATCAGCACGCCCTTCGGTATCTTGCCGCCGAGCTTTTGGAACTTGCCGGGGTCCTTCAGGAAGTCCACGATTTCGCCGACTTCCTGCTTGGCCTCATCGACACCGGCGACGTCGGCAAACGTGACATTGACCTGGTCCTCGCCCAGCAGACGCGCGCGGCTCTTGCCGAAGCTCATGGCTCCACGCCCGCCGGCGGCGCCCTGCATCTGACGCAACAGATAGACGAATACGACCAGCAACAGCATCGCCGGAGCGAGCTGCAACACGAGCTGCGCCAGGAAGTTCGGCTGCTTGGGCGGCTGGCCCTCGAGGCTGACCCCCGCCTTGAGCAGGTCGCCGATCAGCACGCTGTAGTTCGTTTCGGGGTTGTAGGTCTCGAAGTGAGTCTTGTCTTTCAATGTCCCGTGGATCGTATCGCCCTGCAACACGGCGCTCTCAACACGACCTGCTTTGACGTCGTTATAGAACTCGGAGTAGTTGATCGCCTGGGCCTGGGTCCCATTGGGTACGTAGCGGCTGAAAACCGCCAACATAACCAACACGATAACGACCCAGAGAAGGATGTTTTTGGTCAGATCATTCAACTTCGTTTCACCTTAGCGCCGACGGCGGCCTGGCGGGAGACAGACTCTTGACAGGGACGCTACACCATCCTCTTCCCGGAGGCCAGCAAGTATGTTTCAGAACTGCGAGATCGCGAAGCCTCAGGTTTCAGACACTTGACCCGACCAAAACTCGTACGAGCGCTGCCCATCAGCGCCTCAAAGCCGGCACCCTGAAGCACCTTGATCAGGGCAGTGCCGCCCGGTTTCAAGGTTTCCCGGGCCATATCCAGGGCCAATTCCGACAGGTACATGCTCCGGGGCGCATCGATGACGTCCATCCCGCTCAGATTGGGCGCCATATCTGACATTAACAGGTCGATCCCCGGCGCTCCGATCGCCCGTTTGAGCGCATCCAGCACGACCTGTTCGCGCACGTCCCCCTGCAAGAATTCCACTCCGGCCAGGGGCTCCATCTCCAATATGTCACTCGCCAGCACTCGCCCGGGTTTACCGACCCGCTGTCGCGCATACTGACTCCACGCCCCGGGGGCTGCCCCGAGATCCAGAACAACCATTCCCGGTTTGAGCAGGCGCTCCTTGCGATCGATCTGCTCCAGCTTGAACACCGCACGGGAGCGCCAGCCCTCGGCCCGAGCCCGTTTGACGAACGGATCAGAGAAATGTTCGCGCAGCCAGCGATCGCTGCTCTTGGATCGGCGTGCCATGTTGCCTTGCTTAAGTATCATACGGGCGATGGAACTCTCCGAGAAACAATTGCGCTTCCTGCGCGGTCGCGCGCATGCGCTCAAGCCCGTCATCCAGGTCGGCCAGAAGGCCCTCACCACCGGGGTCATCGCCGAAACCCGCCGCGCGCTGCAGGATCACGAACTGATCAAACTGCGGATCCAGGCGTCCGATCGCGACGCCCTCGATGCGCTGCTGGCGGAACTGGTCAGCGCCGCCGAAGCCACCCTGGTCGCGCGTATCGGGCATGTGGCGGTATTGTTCAAACCCAACCCGAAACTCTCGAGAATTCCTCTGCCTGCCAAGAACTAGGCCTGCTGCGTGGCGCCGAATGAACCCGTCAGATGTATTTGACGGAGACGATTTCGTACGATCGCGTCTTGCCCGGCGCGGCGACATCTACCACGTCGCCCTGCTTCTTGCCGATCAGTGCGCGTGCGATCGGCGAGGTCACCGAAATGCGACCGCCGCGGATGTCTGCCTCGTCTTCACCGACGATCTGATAGGTGACGCCCGTTCCTTCGGCCTGATCCTCGAGCTCCACTGTCGCACCGAACACGACCCGACCGGTCGCCGGCAGACTGGCCACGTCGATGATCTCGGCCGCTCCCAGGCGCGACTCGATTTCACCGATCCGGCCCTCGATGAATCCCTGCTGCTCACGAGCCGCGTGATACTCGGCGTTCTCCGATAGATCGCCGTGACTGCGCGCCTCGGCAATCGCCTTGATGACGCGCGGGCGGTCTTCGGATTTCAGGCGCTTGAGCTCGGTGCGCAGCAGCTCGGCGCCCCGCAGCGTCATCGGTGAGCGTTTCATGTGCCCACCTCGCGACGCACCTCGCGCAGCGTCGTAGTCGCGCCGGTACTGCCCTGACTGGCAGGCATGATGGCCACTTCCTTGTGCAGATCCTGCAGACGATTCACGTCCACTTCGTCGATGTGATCGAGCGCCTCGCAGGTCGCCAGTGCCGCTGCCATGGTGGTGTAGTAGGTCACACGCCGATGCACTGCTTCGCGGCGAATCGAGTTCGACTCCAGGATCGCCTGCTTGCCTTCCGTGGTGTTGACGATCAGATCGATCTCATCGTTCTTGATCATGTCTACGATATGCGGCCGGCCTTCGCGCACCTTGTTGGCGGTGCGGCACTCGACGCCCGCGGCCTTGAGCGCTGCGGCGGTGCCCCGGGTCGCGACCAGCGTGAACCCATGTGCCATCAGGCGGCGGGCGAGACCCACTGCTGCGGCCTTGTCTCGCTCGCGCACGCTGAGCAGCGCCAGCCCCGAGCGCGGCAACACCACGCCGGAAGCCGCCTGGGCTTTCGCATACGCCTCGCCGAATGTGCGGCCTGTGCCCATGACCTCACCGGTCGATTTCATTTCAGGTCCAAGGATCGGATCGGCTTCCGGAAATTTGATGAACGGGAATACCGCTTCCTTGACCGAATAGTAGCGCGGCACCCGCTCCTCGAGCACGCCCATTTCCCGCAGCTTGCGTCCGGTCATGACCCGCGCGGCAATCTTCGCAATCGGCACACCGGTCGCCTTCGACACGAATGGCACCGTGCGGGAAGCTCGCGGGTTGACCTCGAGCAGGTAGACGGTGCCGTTCTGAATCGCGAACTGGATGTTCATCAGCCCGACGACGTTCAGCGCGCGGGCGAGCTTGCGCGTCTGCTGGCGCATCTCATTCTGTAACTCTACTGAAAGGCTGTTCGGCGGCAGCGAGCAGCCGGAATCGCCCGAATGCACCCCCGCCTGCTCGACGTGCTCCATGATGCCGCCGATCAGTACGTCCTGACCATCGCAGACCGCATCGACATCGACTTCGATCGCCACGTCCAGGAATCGGTCGAGCAGCACGGGCGCATCGTTCGACACCTGCACCGCACGCGTCATGTAGTTGCGCAGGTCATCCTCGTTGAAGACGATTTCCATCGCCCGGCCGCCCAGAACATAAGAGGGCCGCACCACTAGTGGATAACCCACCTCGCGCGCCAGCATCATCGCCTGCTCTTCCTTACGGGCGCTGGCATTGGCCGGCTGCTTGAGCTGCAGGCGACGCACCAGTTGCTGGAAGCGTTCGCGATCCTCGGCGACGTCGATCGAGTCCGGTGAGGTGCCGATGATCGCAGCGCCCGCCTCTTCCAGTGCGCGGGACAGCTTCAGAGGGGTTTGACCACCGAACTGCACGATCACACCCTCGGGCCGCTCCTTCGCGATGACCTCCAGCACGTCCTCCAGGGTCAGCGGCTCAAAATACAGCCGGTCCGACGTGTCGTAGTCGGTCGAGACCGTCTCCGGATTGCAGTTGACCATGATGGTTTCAAACCCATCCTCGCGCAGCGCGAGCGCCGCGTGCACGCAGCAGTAATCGAACTCGATGCCCTGGCCGATGCGGTTCGGACCGCCGCCCAGGATCATCACTTTGCGCTGTTTGGTCGGCTCGGCCTCGCACTCCTCTTCATAGGTCGAGTACAGGTACGCGGTGGAGGTGGAGAACTCCGCGGCGCACGTGTCCACTCGCTTGTAGACCGGCGCGATGCCGAATTCGCGGCGCTTCTTGCGGATCGCGCCCTCGTTGCTGCGGGTCAGCGTCGCCAGCCGGCGGTCAGAGAAGCCCTTGCGCTTGAGCGAGCGCAGACGCTCGATACCCAGCGCCGACTCACCCTCACGACGGGCGCGGGTCTCTTCGGCGATCAGATCGGCGACCTGCGCCAGAAACCAGGGATCGATCGCGCTCAGCTCCGCGACGCGCGCCACCGTCCACCCGGCGCGGAACGCGTCGGCCACATACAGCAGTCGGTTCGGCCCTGGCGCCCGCAACTCATAGTTGAGCTGCCGCTCGGTTTCCTCGGTCAGCGGCAGGGTCAGCATCGGATCGAGCCCATCCAGCCCGGTCTCCAGGCCGCGCAAAGCTTTGTGCAGCGATTCCTGGAAGGTGCGACCGATCGCCATCACCTCGCCGACCGACTTCATCTGCGTGGTCAGGCGCGTATTGGCGGCCGGAAACTTCTCGAAGGTAAAGCGCGGAATCTTGGTGACGACGTAATCAATCGTCGGCTCGAACGAGCTCGGTGTCGCGCCACCGGTAATATCGTTGCGAAGCTCATCGAGTGTGTAGCCAACCGCCAGCTTGGCGGCGACCTTGGCGATCGGAAAGCCCGTGGCTTTCGAGGCCAGCGCCGAGGAGCGCGACACGCGCGGGTTCATCTCGATCACCAGCATGCGACCGGTGACCGGATCGATCGCGAACTGCACGTTGGAACCGCCGCACTCAACGCCAATCTTGCGCAGCACCGCGATCGAGGCGTCGCGCATGCGCTGATATTCCTTGTCGGTCAGCGTCTGCGCCGGCGCCACCGTGATCGAGTCACCGGTGTGCACGCCCATCGGATCGACGTTCTCGATCGAGCAAACGATGATGCAGTTGTCGTTGCGATCGCGCACCACTTCCATTTCGAACTCTTTCCAGCCGAGCACCGCCTCTTCCAGCAGCAGCTCACGCGTGGGCGAGGCATCCAGCCCGCGCTGCACGATGGTCTCGAATTCCTCGCGGTTGTACGCGATACCACCGCCACTGCCCCCGAGTGTGAAGGACGGCCGGATCACGATCGGATAGCCGATGCTGCTCTGAACCGCCAGCGCCTCCTCGAGGCTGCGAGCGATCTGCGAGGTGGGTACCTCCAGTCCGATCTCGCGCATCGCGTTGCGGAAGCGCTCCCGATCCTCCGCCATGTCAATCGCTTCGCGCGAAGCGGCAATCATCTCGACGCCGAATTGCTGCAGCACCCCTTCGCGTACCAGATCGAGCGCGGTGTTCAGCGCGGTCTGGCCACCCATGGTCGGCAGCAACGCGCTCGGGCGTTCGCGCTCGATGATCCGGGCCACCGTGCGCCAGTTGATGGGTTCGATGTAGATCGAATCGGCCGTCTCCGGGTCGGTCATGATCGTGGCCGGATTGGAGTTCACCAGAATGACCCGGTAACCCTCTTCGCGCAGCGCCTTGCACGCCTGCGCGCCCGAGTAGTCGAACTCGCACGCCTGACCGATCACGATCGGGCCGGCGCCAATGATCAGGATGCTATTGAGATCTGTGCGTTTGGGCATGGCTTGACCGCCCTAGCCTTCCGCGCTCTGTTTGCGCGCATTGGCACGCAGCTGCTTCAGCTGGTTCTGCAATCGTCGCACCATCAGCTGAATGAAGTTGTCGAACAGCGGTTTCAGGTCGTGCGGACCGGGGCTCGCCTCCGGATGCCCCTGAAAGCTGAAGGCCGCCACATCGCTGCGGGCCAGACCCTGCAGACTGCCGTCGAACAGCGAGCGGTGCGTGGCCACCAGCTTGTCGCCGAGCGTGGATTCATCGACCGCGAAGCCGTGATTCTGGCTGGTGATCATGACTCGGCCGGTTGAGAGTTCCTGCACCGGATGATTCGCGCCGTGATGGCCGAATTTCATCTTGACGGTTTTAGCGCCGCTCGCAAGTCCCAGCAACTGATGCCCGAGACAAATGCCGAACACCGGTACGTCGGTCGCGAGCAGTTCGCTGATCGCCTTGATCGCGTAATCGCAAGGCTCCGGATCACCCGGACCGTTGGACAGGAATACGCCGTCCGGATTGACCGACAGCACGTCCTGCGCGGACGTGGTCGCCGGCACGACGGTGATGCGGCAGCCCTGATCAGAAAGCACCCTCAGGATATTGCGCTTGACGCCGTAGTCGTAGGCCACCACGTGCAGACGTTGTTGCGCGCGTAGCAGATTCAGCGGCTCGCGCCCCACCGAGCCTTCATTCCATTGATACGGCTCACGCGTGGTGACGACCTTCGCCAGGTCCATCCCCTTCAGGCCCGGGAAGGCGCGCGCGGCACGTACCGCAGCGTCTTCGTTGATCCGATCGCCGGTCATGATGCAGCCGGACTGCGCACCTTTCTCGCGCAGCAGGCGCGTCAGGCGACGCGTATCGATGCCGGCAATCGCGACGATCTTGCCGCGCTGTAGGAACTCACCCAGCGACTCCGCCGCGCGCCAGCTACTGGGGATCATCGACAGGTCGCGCACCACCAGACCGGAGGCGAAGATCTGCGAGGACTCCATGTCCTCAGGCGTCACGCCGTAGTTGCCGATGTGCGGATAGGTCAGTGTGACGATCTGGCGCGCGTACGAAGGATCGGTGAGGATTTCCTGGTAGCCGGTGATGGCGGTATTGAAAACGACTTCGCCAGTGGTGTTTCCGGAAGCGCCAATGGATTGACCTTTGAAGATCGAACCGTCGCCCAGAGCCAGCACCGCTGGTGCAGTCACGTCATCCCTCTCCTTCAATCCCCAAGGTGCAGCCAAATCGCGCGTGCCATGAGATTTTCAGCATGCACATGCACAAAGCGGGAGGAGTTCTTTTGGAACATCCTCCCGCCTTGTGCGGACTAACCCGATACTCGGATTACGGGGCGGAGTTTAGAGACCCCACCCGCCCCTGTCCACGCCAATTTCCGCCGAAATTTTGTCCGCATTTGCGTCGCGCCCGACTATCCAAACGAATTCGGTCGTTAGCAGGCAGATATACAGAAATAGCCTTAGCTAATATACATATTTACTTGAATTTACTTATGAATACATCCCTCATTGCATAACGACCAGCCATCCTCCCGGCCAGCCACTGTCCCGCCAACAGCGCTCCGCGAGCGAACACCGCGCGATCGGTGGCCGAGTGCTTCAGAAGTACCCGCTCGCCCTCGCCCAGAAACCATACCTCGTGCTCACCCACCACATCTCCGCCGCGCACGCTGACAAAGCCGATCTCATCCTCCTGCCTCGGTTCACCGATCCCATGGCGCGCATAGACCGCCTGCCTGGAAAGACTCACCGCCCGCCCGTCCGCTGCGGCCGCCCCCAGCGCCAGGGCGGTCCCCGATGGTGCATCGCGCTTGGCTCGATGGTGGGTCTCGACGATCTCGATGTCATATCCGGGTGGCAGTCCCTGTGCGGCTTGCCGCACCAGTTCCATCAGCAGGTTCACGCCAAGACTGGTGTTCGGGGCCACCAGCAACGCGATCGAATCGGCGGCCGCTGCCAGCGGCGCGTCCAGTTCGCGCGGCAATCCGGTCGTGCCAATCAGCAGCGCTACCCGCGCCGCGACGCAGGCGGCCAGATTCGCTGCCGCGGCGCTCGGGTGGGAAAAGTCCAGAATCAGCTCCGCCTCGCGCAGCAGCGGTGGCAGCGAGGCGCTGATCGCGATGCCGCAAGGCTCGACGCCTGCGTAGCGACCCGCGTCCTGACCCAGAAACTGGCTGTCCTCGGTGGCCACCGCGCCGTGCAGGCGCAGCCCCGGAAACTGTCCGATCAGCCGCAGCAGTTGTCCACCCATGCGGCCGGTCGCACCGACGATGACGGTGCGTCGTGCGCCCGCGGCGGCGGCCGTCATGTGGAATCCCGCGAGAAGAAGCGCTTCACACCATCCAGAAAACTCTTCTGACGGGGCGCGTGCTTGCTGCCATCGTGCTTCACGGAGTCATCGAACTGCTTGAGCAGTGCCCGCTGCTCGGCAGACAGGTTCACGGGGGTTTCGACCACGCAGCGACAGAACAGATCACCCCGGGCACCGCCGCGCACTGATTTCACACCCTTTTCACGCAGCCGGAAAACGCGCCCCGACTGGCTCTCTGCAGGAACGGTCAGCGCCACCTGCCCGTCCAGCGTCGGCACCTCGACCTTGCCGCCGAGTACCGCCGTTGCAAATGAAATCGGCACTTCGCAGCTCAGGTGCACACCGTCGCGCTCGAAGATCGGATGCTCGCGCACGTGCACTTCGACATACAGATCCCCCGGTGGGCCGCCGTTGCGGCCCGCCTCGCCCTCGCCCCCTAGGCGCACGCGATCGCCCGTATCCACACCGGCCGGAATCTTGACCGAGAGTTTCTTGGCCCGACGGACCCGTCCCTGGCCCAGACAGGCATCACACGGATTTCGCACGATACGGCCGCTTCCGCGGCAGTGCGGACAGGTTTGCTGCAGCGTGAAAAAACCCTGCGAGACCCGCACCTGGCCGTTGCCGCCGCAGGTGTCGCAGGTGACAGGATTGCTACCCTTGGCAGCGCCGCTGCCGCCACAGGTGTCGCACTCCACCAGTTTCTTGACGTCGATCTCGAGCGTATGGCCGAACACGGCCTCGGACAGATCAAGTTCGGCTTCGTAGCGCAGATCCGCGCCGCGAAACACCTGTGAGGCGCCGCCGCGCCGTCCGCCACCGAAGATATCGCCAAACACATCGCCGAAGATGTCGCCGAAGCCTTCGGCGCCCTGAAATCCGCCGCCACCTGCCGATGCGTTGCGGCTCGCCTCGATGCCGGCGTGACCGTGCTGATCGTAGATGGAGCGCTTCTGCGCATCCGACAGGATTTCGTAGGCTTCCTTGGCTTCCTTGAATTTCTCTTCGGCTTCCTTGTCTCCGGGATTGCGATCCGGGTGGTATTTCATCGCCAGACGACGGTAGGCCTTCTTGATGTCTGCCTCGGTGGAGTTTCGGGCCAGATCGAGAGTCTTGTAGTAGTCGCGCTTCGTCGCCATGTCTGCCTGTCGTGCCATTGTTCTCAAGCGTCCGTCACGTGCACCAAGGCCGCCGGGCACCTTGCGGCGCCCAGCGGCCCTGACGACTCAAGTCACTCGCGCTCGCGCGCGAATGTTGTCAGGAAGCGCGACGGCCCTTGTCGCGCACTTCCTCAAACTCCGCATCGACGACGTTTTCGTCCGCCTTCTGCTGCGAGCCTCCGGCACTGCCAGAAGCTCCCGCTCCAGCGGCGGCGGAGGCCTCGGGACCCGCGGCGCCCCCCGGAGGATCGCCAGCGCCCGCGCCGCCCTGATTGGCTGTGTAGGCACGCTGCGCGATACCGGCTGAAGCCTGGCCCAACGCCTCGGTCTTTTTCTCGATCTTCTCCTTGTCGTCGGACTTCAGGACCGCCTTCAGATCGTTCAGTGCCGCCTCGGTCTTCCCACGCTCATCGGCCGTGACCTTGTCGCCCAGATCCTTCAACGCTTTCTCGACCGCATGGATCATCGCATCGGCGCGATTGCGCGTTTCGATCAGCTCCCGGAACGCCTTGTCCTCGGCCGCATGCGCCTCCGCGTCCTTCACCATGCGCTTGATCTCATCCTCCGCCAGACCGCTGGAGGCACGGATCACGATGCGCTGCTCCTTGCCGGTGGCCTTGTCCTTCGCTGACACATTCAGAATGCCGTTGGCATCGATGTCGAACGTGACTTCGACCTGCGGCACGCCGCGTGGCGCCGGGGGAATATCGCTCAGGTCAAACTTGCCGAGTGACTTGTTGTCGCCCGACCGCTCGCGCTCACCCTGCAGTACGTGGATCGTCACCGCGGTCTGATGGTCTTCCGCCGTGGAGAACGTATTGGCTGCCTTGGTGGGAATGGTCGTGTTCTTTTCTATCAGCTTGGTCATCACACCGCCCAGGGTCTCGATACCGAGCGACAGCGGCGTCACGTCGAGCAGCAACACGTCCTTGACCTCACCGGCCAGCACGCCGGCCTGCACCGCAGCGCCCACCGCCACGGCCTCATCCGGATTCACGTCCTTACGCGGCTCCTTGCCAAAGAAGTCCTTCACATACTTCTGCACCAGCGGCATACGGGTCTGACCGCCGACCAGAATGACTTCCGCCACATCCGAGGCCGCAAGCCCCGCGTCCTTGAGCGCGGTCCGGCACGGTCCGAGGGTTCGCTGCAGCAGGTCCTCGACCAGCGACTCGAGCTTGGCCCGTGTGAGCTTGACGTTCAGATGCTTCGGACCCGAGGCATCGGCCGTGATGTAGGGCAGATTGACGTCGGTCTGCTGACTGGAGGACAGCTCGATCTTGGCCTTCTCAGCGGCTTCCTTCAGGCGCTGCATGGCCAGCGGATCACGTCGCACGTCCACGCCGGATTCCTTCAGGAATTCATCGGCCAGGAAATTGATGATGCGCAGATCGAAATCCTCGCCGCCGAGGAAGGTATCGCCATTGGTCGCCAACACCTCGAACTGGCGCTCGCCATCGACCGCCGCGATCTCGATGATCGAGACGTCGAACGTGCCGCCACCCAGGTCGTACACCGCGATCTTGCGGTCCGCGCCCTGCTTGTCGAGGCCATAGGCCAGTGCCGCGGCCGTCGGCTCGTTGATGATGCGCTGCACGTTGAGGCCCGCGATTCGGCCGGCGTCTTTGGTCGCCTGGCGCTGTGAGTCATTGAAATAGGCAGGCACCGTGATCACTGCCTCGGTGACCGGCTCGCCGAGGTAATCCTCAGCGGTCTTTTTCATCTTCATGAGCACGCGCGCGGAAATCTCCGGCGGTGCCATCTTCTTGCCCCGGATCTCGACCCAGGCGTCACCGTTGTCCGCCTTGACGATCTTGTAGGGCACCATCTTGATGTCCTTCTGCACGACCTCGTCCTCGAACTTGCGTCCGATGAGTCGCTTGACCGCGAAGGTGGTGTTCTGCGGATTGGTGACCGCCTGGCGCTTGGCCGACTGGCCCACCAGGACTTCGTCGTCCTTGGTAAAGGCGACGATCGAGGGTGTGGTCCGATCGCCCTCGCTGTTTTCGATCACGCGCGGCTTGCCGCCTTCCATGATCGCGACGCACGAGTTCGTCGTGCCTAGATCGATGCCGATTACCTTACTCATAAGCGCACTCCAGCAATGTCATTTTCATATGCCACAACAAACTGGGGCCCAGGCCCCGATTTTCAACTGTAAACGGACTGGCCGCGACCACATCAACCATCGTTCGTCTTCGCGACGATGACACGCGCGGGCCGCAGCAGCCGTCCATTGAGTTCATATCCGGTCTGCACTACCTGCAGCACGCGGTCCGGTTCAGAAGTCTCCGACGGTTGCATCAGCACCGCCTCGTGCTGAGCAGGATTGAATTTGTCCCCCAGTGGATCGAGGATTTTGACGCGGGCTTTGTCCAGCGCCCGGTCCAGCAGTTTCAGCGTCGCCTGCTGTCCTTCGAGCAGGGTCTTGGCATCGGCCTGTGCGCCCTGGCGCGCGGCCAGTTCCAATCCATCGCGCACCGGCAGCAGCTCGCCGACGAAGCGCTCGAGCGCGTAGCGATGCGCGCTCTCGATATCGCGCTCGGCGCGCTTGCGCACGTTGTCCAGTTCGGCCAGCGCCCTCAAATACTGATCGCGCTGGCTGCGCGTTGCGTCCTGGGCCGCGGCCAGGGCCGTGCGCAAAGATTGCAGTTCCGCGGCAGCACCGGAGGCGAGCGGTTCTTCGCTGCCCTCAAGCTGCGGCTCAGGCTGATCCATCGCAGGCCCGTTTTGCGTTGCCTCTGTCACTAAATTACCCTTTAAACTCAATTAGCTACAAACTATTATTAAAACGGATTCTCGCCGCAGCTCCGCCCGTCAACGCAAACTATGGCGCCTAACGACGTGAATTCAAGGCCGAACCGAGAACTTTTGCCGTCAGATCGACGATCGGAATCACGCGTTCATAGGCCATGCGAGTCGGACCGATGACCCCGAGCACACCGACCACACCCTTGGCGGAGCTGTACGGCGCGGTCACGACACTGTACGCATCCAGGATCTGATAGCCGGATTCCTGGCCGATAAAGATCTGTACGCCCTCGGCGCGCAGGCTTTGATCGAGCAGATGCAGGATATCGCGCTTTTCGTTGAAGGCCTCGAACAGGCGCTTGAGCCGATCCACATCCGACACGCCGCTGAAGCCCATCAGGTTGGTCTCACCGGCGATCACGTATTCGATGTCTTCACTGGGGGCGGCACCCTGTTCGAACAGGCGCTGCGACATCGCAATCGCACCGAGCATGCTCTGATTGAGATGTTCGTGCGTTTCCTTGAGCTGGCGCACCAGTTCCTGATGGATCTGCGCGGGCGGCTTACCGACGCAATGCTCGTTGAGGAAATTGGCCGCCCGGCGCAGTTCTTCCGAAGAATAGTGGCGCTCCAGCTGCACGATGCGGTTCTGCACTTCCTGGTCATCCAGCACCAGCACCACCAGGACGCGATTCTCCGACAGCCCCAGGAACTCGATCTGCGTCAGCACCGCCGAGTGTGCCAGCGGCATGGTCACGACCCCCGCGAGATGCGTGATGTTGGACAGCAGCTGCGAGGCGGCGGCCACCAGTGCCTTGGAGCTGTCCTGTGGCATGTCGAGCTGGCGTCGGATTTCCTCCAGGCTCGCATCATCGGTCGGCATCTGCGCCCGCAGCAGTGAATCGACGAAGAACCGGTAGGCCTTGTCCGTCGGCACCCGGCCGGCGGAGGTGTGCGGGGAGGTCACGAATCCGAGCCCTTCCAGATCGGACATCACATTGCGGACGGTGGCAGAACTCAAGGTCAGCCCGGATTCGCGCGACAGGGTGCGCGAGCCGACCGGCTGCCCATCGCGGATGTAGTTCTGGACCAGCACCCGCAGCAGCCGCTGCGCGCGCTCGTTCAGAGCATCATCCCGACTATCTTGTGACATGCTTGATTCGCAGAGCTAACCAGCGGTCGCCGAGCCCGTCAAGACAGGCCGGGATCGAACCCAGTCCTCAGATCCCGGTATTTCTCTCAATATGGAAAGTCCTACGCGTTGGCGCCTACAGGCCGCCATGCTACAACAGCATTGGACAATAAGGCCCTCAAGCCGAAAGATGCAGAAGCCAATCAAGACTTGCGCGCTGGTGGGCAGATTTCAGGACGCGCGCGTGGCTGAATGTGCGGTGCCCCTGATTTCGGTGCTGCAGTCGCGGCAACTGAAGGTGCTGGCACTACAGGATTCGACCGCCCCGTCGGCCCCCGCCGGGGTGGCGATCGTGCCGCTCGCCCAATTGATCGAGCAGGCGGAGCTGATCATTGCGATTGGAGGAGACGGGACCCTACTCTACGCGGCTGGGCTGGTCGCCGAGCACGATATACCGCTGCTAGGCATCAACCGTGGACGACTGGGCTTCCTCACAGATGTGCTACCGCAGGACATGGAAGGCTGCATCGGAGCGGTGCTCGCGGGCGAATGCGAGGCGGACTCCCGTCCCCTGTTGCAGGCCAGGCTTCGAGGGTCCGATGGCAGCGAAGTGCAGCGCTTCGCCCTCAACGACGTGGTCTTCAATCGTCTGGAGACCGGTCGCATGCTCGATTTCGAAACCCGCATCGACGGGCGCTACGTCAATTCGCACGGCGGTGACGGCCTGGTGGTCGCCACGGCTACCGGCTCGACCGCTTATGCGCTCTCCTGCGGCGGACCGATCGTGAATCCGAAGCTGAACGTGCTGGTGGTCGCACCGATCTGTCCGCACACGCTCTCGGACCGGCCGATCGTGGTTCCCGGTGAGTCGCGGGTGGATATCCGGCTGATCGGAGAGACACCGACCACCGCGCAGGTCACTTGCGATGCGGCGGTGCTGGGCGAGCTGAAAACCGGCGGTCGGCTGGAGATCTTTCCAGCGGGCCGTTCGGTCACCCTGCTGCACCCACCCGGCTATGACTACTTCCGGTTGCTTCGATCCAAACTTCATTGGGGCCTGGGCGGCCTGACTCACGAGCGCTGAAGAATCGTGTTACGCCATCTGCAAATCCGCGACTTCGCGATCATCGAATCGGTCGAACTGGACTTCAGCCCCGGCCTGACGGTGCTCACCGGTGAAACCGGCGCCGGCAAGTCCATCCTGGTCGATGCGCTGGAACTGCTCTCCGGCGGCCGGGCGGAAAAGGATGTGATCCGCGCCGGTGCAGACAAGGCCGATATCACAGCAACGATTGATATTTCGAAAATCGCAGGTGAGCTGCGCCATATTCTGGAACAGCAATCGATCACCAGTGACGTGGATCTGATGGTGCGCCGGGTCGTCAGCAGCGACGGGCGCACCCGCGCCTGGCTGAATGGCCAGTCGGTGCCGTTGCAGCTGGTGCGCAGCGTGACCGAACTGCTGTTCGATATTCACGGTCAGCACGAGTTCCAGTCGCTTGTGCGGCCGGCGACTCAGCGCGCACTGGTGGACACCTACGGCAAGCTCGAAGCTCTCAGCGGACAGGTGCGGGCGGCACACAGCACCTGGCTGGCACTGCTCAATCGCAGCGTCGAGCTGGAAGCCGCCGCCAGCGACCGCGGCTCGCGGCTGGAGCTGCTGCGACATCAGGTCCGGGAGATTGAGGCGCTGCAGATCAAGCCGGGTGAGACCGCGCAACTGAAGGAAGAGCGCTCGCGGGTGGCCAACAGCAGCCGACTGATCGAAGGGGTGCGCGCCTCATTGGAATGCCTGTTTGAATCCGACCAAGCCAGCGCCCACGCCCTGCTCTCGAAGTCACTGTCATCGCTGCGGCAGGCCAGCCACCTGGACCCGCAGCTCGACCCATTCGCGGCGCTGCTGGACGAGGCGCTGATCCGCGTCACCGATGCGAGCCACTCGCTGCAGCAGTACCTCGACGCGCTGGACCTCGATCCACAGCGCGGCGACGCGATCGAGCGCCGGCTGGCGGCCTTCGAGGAGCTGGCGCGCAAACACCGCATCTCGCCCGACGCGCTGCTGGAGAAACAGTCGGAGCTGACATTGCAGCTGGGCGGACTGGAACACGCCGCCGCCGACCTGACGACGGTGCGCACCCAACTGGCCGCTGCCGGAAACAGCTACCACGAAATCGCCCGGCAACTCTCTGCACGACGTACGACCGCCGCGCGCGGGCTGGCCAAAGAGATCTCGGCGCGCATGCAGGAGCTCGGCATGGCCGGTGGCCGCTTCCTGATCGATGTCACCCAGAACGAGCACGCCGAGCCCACCGCCAATGGGCTCGATCAGATCGAGTTTCGGGTAAGCACCAATCCGGGCCAGCCACCGCGGGCGATCGCCAAAGTCGCCTCCGGCGGCGAGCTGGCGCGCCTGTCATTGGCAGTACAGGTCTCCTGCGCGGAGAGTGGCGCCGGCTGCATGGTGTTCGACGAAGTGGATGCCGGCATCGGTGGCGCAGTGGCGGAGATCGTCGGCCGTGAACTGCGCGCACTGGGGGAACGCGGCCAGGTACTGTGCGTCACGCATCTGCCACAGGTGGCCGCACAGGGTCATCAGCATCTGCGTGTCGCCAAGAAGAGCGAGGGCAAGCTCACCCGCACGACCGTCACGCCGTTGAGCGCGGAAGCGAGCGTTGACGAAATTGCGCGCATGCTGGGCGGGGTGGAAATCACCGCACGGGCCCGGGCTCACGCGCAGGAAATGCTGTCGAAGGTGCCCACCAGCAAACGCAAGAGCGGCTAGCTCGGTACCTTTACTCGTCCCTGTTTCTTGGCCGGACAGTCGACGCGCTGACAGCGGCCATACAGCACCATCGAATGTTCATGGATGCGATAGCCAAGGCGCGTTGCGATCGAATTCTGCTTGGCCTCGATCTCCGGATCCACGAACTCTTCCACGGCGCCACAGTCCATACACACGATGTGATCATGGTGAGTGCCGTGGTTGATCTCGAACACCGCCATTCCGTCCTCGAAATGGTGGCGCGCGACCAGGCCGGCGCTCTCGAACTGAGTGAGCACCCGATAGACCGTCGCCAATCCAATGTCTTCACTGGAGTCGAGCAGCTTCTTGTAGATCTCTTCGGCCGACATGTGTCGCGTAGCGCTGTGCTCAAGAATCTCAAGGATCTTGAGCCGCGGCAGAGTGACCTTAAGACCGGCCCGACGCAGATCTTTGCCTTCCACGCTACACCTCACGGTATGATGAGTGGCATGAGAATTATCCCACTATTTGCACTGCTCGGGGCCCTCAGTGGCTGCGTCTATCGCATGCCCATCCAGCAGGGCAACTATCTGGACCCGGCAGCGATTGCCCAAGTCAAAGTCGGCATGACGCACAGCCAGGTGCGCTTCCTGCTGGGCACTCCCATGGTGCCGGGTGCCTTTGACGACGCGCGCTGGGACTACGACTACTATCTCAAGATCAGACGACTGCGTGGCCCCGCGACCGGACACGCGACGGTGTACTTCCAGAACAATCTGGTCACACGCGTCATCAGCGACGTCAAGGAACCTCCGATGCTGCCGGGCCTGGGCCGGCCGATCGCGCCCCGCCCCAATTAGCACCGCCGCTGCCTGTCGCCAGCACGCTTAGCGTTTGTCGCCGCGATGGGGCAAGGCCCGCTCGCGTCGCTTGGCACGCGGGTCCAGCTGCAGCGGCCGATACAGTTCAATCCGATCGCCATCGGCGAACACATGGCTGCGTACGCGCAGCCTACCGTAGATACCGATTGCAGTGTGTTCCCAGTCCGTGGCGCCCTCGCCCAGCTGGTCACGCGCTGCCGCCAGCGCGCGATCGATCGTGGCGTCATCCGGCAACTCCAGCTCACACGCCAGCAGCCCTGCCGCGGTATCGCACACGACGCTGCAGTGCTTCAAGCCGGCATGCTCTGCGCGCGGATGACGAAGGCCCGCACCAACGAGGCGGCGGTCTCTTCGAACAGCGGCTCGAACAGCGCCGATTTGAGCAGGTTCGAGAACTGAAAGCGCAGCGAGAGCTCGATGCGGCAGCCATTGCTGGCGACCGGTGTGAAACTCCATTTCCCCTCGAGCATCCGAAACGGGCCGTCCACCAGATCCATCTGCATGCTGCGCCCGGGTTCCAGGCGATTGCGGGTCGTGAATTCGGTGCGCAGCGGACCGCGCCGGACAGCCAGTCGCGCAACCATTTCAGTCGCGCTGCGTTCCAGTACTTTCGCCTCGGTGCAACCCGGAACGAACTGCGGATACCGCTCCACGTCTTCGACTACCTGATAGACCAGTTCCGGCGAGCGTGCCACGAGGGCCGAACGCGTCATTTCTCGCATCGATCCAGTTTGGCTTAAGCTTGTCGCACCGACAACATCAAATACGCGTCGGGCGGCCCAGCCGCTGCCCGATTCAAGAGGAATCCAATGCCCACCAAGACGGCGAGTCTGGCGCTGAACCTTGCTTTCATTGTTGCTGTTTCCGCAGCGGGTGCGGCCTCCGACAACACCTCCTCGAGCGCATCGATGGCACCCCCGATCTCGTCGAGCAGATCGTGAAGGCACACAGCTGATGGCCAAGGCGGAAAGCCCGCAGCGCGTGATTGCCGAGAACCGGCGCGCACGCTTCGATTACTTCATCGAGGAGCGCTTCGAAGCCGGACTCGCGCTGGAGGGCTGGGAGGTCAAGTCGATGCGTGCGGGTCGCGCGCAGCTGGCCGAAGCCTACGTCTATGTGCGCAACGGCGAAGCATTCCTGATCGGTGCGCACCTGTCGCCGCTGCGCACCACCTCGACCCACAAGA
>DATMRM010000156.1:0-5488 GCA_035566155.1 Steroidobacteraceae bacterium
ATTCAACGGGAAAATGTTATGCGAGATCCCGATGAACTGAGAGGCCTGGTACTGATACTGCAGTCGCGGCGTCAGCACACCGCTCGCCAACGGCAAACCGTACTGCACGCCGGCGGTGATGGTCCAATCCGGCGCGTACGGCACGTCCGTGCCGGATGGAATCTGGTACGGGATTCCCGTCGGTCCGGTGAAGGTGAAGGTACCGGAGGTCTTGGCGTTCAGATAGGACGCACCGAAGTTCGCCTGCAGCTGATCGAACGCCCCGGTGAACTCCGCCTCGGCGCCCCAGATGCGCGCACTGCCCGCGTTCTGAGTGTACGGCGCGGGAATGAATACACCCGGCGCGGGGTTGGCAACGATGGTCTCCTGCACCTGGAAATCCGTGTAATGCGAGTTGAAGACATCGCCATCGAAGCGCAGATGTCCGTTGAGCGTCGTGGTCTTCAGGCCAAGTTCCTCGACGACGTTCTTCTCCGGTTTGAACGGCGGCGGGGTGATGATCGGCGGGATCTGCAGATTCACGCCACCGGCCTTGTAGCCGGTCGAGACCGATGCATAGATCAGCGTGTCGGCAGTGGCCTGGAAGTTGATCTTTGCCGTTCCGGTCGGCTCCGAGGCGGTGGTCTTGAACACCTCATTGGGAATCGGTAGGTGTCCGAGCTCGTGAAAGGGCTGGTTGTCGTGCGAATAGCGCCCGCCCAGTGTGAAGGACCACTGGTCAGTGAACTGATAGGTTGCCGAGGCGAAACCGGCGACGTTGGTGTGATAGGAGATCACACTCAGCGGGCCGCCTCCGCCATTGACGAACTGCAGCGACAGCGGGCCGCGCGAATTGAGGTAATACGCACCCACGACCCACTGCAGCGGTCCAGGACCGGTGGACAGCAGGTTGAATTCCTGCGTGAAGGTTCTGAAGTCAGCGCGTCGCACCAGATAGACGTCGGCCGGCGCGGATGAGGCATCCACATCGGTCAGATCGCTCTCGTAACCGCTCTGGTAACTGCTGACGGATCGCAGTTCGACATCGGGCGTCATGTGCCAGATGCCGGTACCGGTCGAGCGCTGACCGGAGATGTTGTAGTACTGATTGCGATCGTAGTCGATCGTGAAAGCCTGGTTCTGGATGGCTGCAGCCGTCGGGTCGGCAAACCGCGTGGTCGGAACCTTGAAGTAGGCGCCCAGCGGCCCGATCGCGGCCTCATCCGGCTTGACCGCAAAGCCGTCGGTACGGCTCGAATACGGCTCGTAGCGCAGCGTGTATTCGAAGTCCTCGTTGGGCCGGAAGGCCAGCTGTGCGCGCACCGCATTGAAATTGATGTTTCCCGGCTGATTTTGCGCCCCCGGGAATCCGGCCGCGGCAGCGATCGGCGAGCTGGCCTGGGCACCCAGATTGGTCGTGAAACTATCGCGCGTCTCGTAGACAAAGGCCACGCGTGCCGCGAACATGTCCGACAGCGGCAGGTTGACTGCGCCCTCGGTGCGGCGATCGTTGTAGTTGCCGAATGTCTGCTCGAGGTAGCCTTTGAGCGCGTCGAACGACGGCTGCACGCTGTTGACAAAGATGGCGCCGCCATCCGAATTGGAACCGACCAGCGTCCCCTGCGGGCCGCGCAGCACTTCGACATCCTGAATGTCGTAGAACGTGTCGACCGTATCGATCAGCGACGGGATGGCCTGTCCGTCGACGTAGAAGGCGACACCGTTGGATGAGGCGGGATTGGTTTGCTGGATGCCCACGCCGCGGATGTTGATGAAGGTCTCGCTGCTCAGTGGCGGCTGAATCGTCAGTCCTGGTGTCTCCAGCTGCAGGTCCTGGATGTTCAGCACCCCTTCCTCTTTGAGTTCCTCGCCGTTGCGTACCGTCGCGGAAACCGAGGTGGTCTGCAGATTCTCAGATTTCTTCTCCGCGGTGATCGTCACCTCGGTCAGGACGGCCTCGGTCGGGGCGGCACCCGTGCCGGCAGTGGTCTGTGCCTGACTCGGCGCCGGGCTCATGAGCCCGACGCCCAGAATACATGCACTGGAAGCAACGCCGTAAAGCGCCGGTCTGCCAATACGCGGCCGTAAATCTCTCCTGCGAGTACTCATTTGCCCCCTGATCCTTCGACCCGTTCCATCGAGTCGTATATTGGTTGATGCCATCAACTATAGTCGAATCGGTAAACTTGGCAAGTAAGAAATTCAATGTGACCATAAACCCATTATCTTCCGCGCTTTGAGCGCAGTGCGGCACCGGCGTTCGATGGCGCTTCAAGGAACCTTCATGGCTAAGTTCGATGATCTCTTCTACCATTCGGCTACGGGGGTATCGATGATTAACCGAAGAATCCTGACCCAGGGAATATTGGGTGCCGGCGTCGCGGCACTGACGACGGGCCACCGGATCGTGGCGCAGGAGCAACGACAGGGCGAGGCGGTCGCGAAGACGACGCTGGGTTCGATCCGCGGTGCCTCTCAGGACGGCATACTGAGCTTCCTCGGTGTGCCTTACGGCGCTGCGCCGACCGGGGACTTGCGATTCATGCCGCCGCGTAGCGCCCAACCCTGGACCGACGTGCGCGACGCACGAGCCTATGGCGATACCTGCCCGCAGATACCGCTGGGCCTGTCCCCATTTGTGCGACATGGCGACGGGCCCCCGCCGCCACCCTCGCCGATGCAGCGACAGCTCGGCACGCTGTTCACGCGCGGTGCCAAGGAGCCCGCGCAGAGCGAGGATTGCCTGGTGCTGAATGTGTGGACGCGTGGGCTGGAGCATGGCAGACGGCCGGTCATGGTATGGCTGCACGGTGGCGGCTTCGCCGTCGGTTCCGGTTCGCTTCCGACCTACAACGGAGCCCGACTCGCCGCCCGCGGCGACGTGGTGATCGTGACGATCAATCACCGACTGAATGTCTTCGGGCATCTGTATCTGGGCGAAATCGCCGGCGAGCGCTTCGCGCAATCGGCCAACGTTGGAATGCTCGATATCCTGGCGGCGCTGCAGTGGGTGCGCGACAACATCGCCGGTTTCGGTGGCGATCCGGGAAACGTCACGATCTTCGGCGAGTCCGGTGGCGCCGGAAAGGTGAGCGTGATGTGCGCCATGCCCTCTGCCAGAGGCCTGTTCCACAAGGCCATCATGCAGAGCGGTCCGTGCCTTCAGATCATCGAGAAGGCGCGCGGCACCGCGATCGCCCGTCAGCTGCTGCAGGATCTCGGGCTATCGCCCAATCAGGTGGTCGAGCTGCAGCACATGGATGCGATGAAGCTGGCAGGCGCGGCAGAGGCCGCTGAAGTCAAAGTGGTGCCGCGTATTCTCGGTTTCGGGCCGACCGGTCTGATCCCGTTGGTGGACGGCGTGGTGTTGCCACATCACCCGTTCGACAAAGTCGCCTCACCCGAATCGGCCCATGTCCCGTTCCTCGTGGGCTCGACCAAGGATGAGGCCGTGCTGTTCACCGGCCCGCTGCCGCGCTGGGGGCAATTCACCGATGACGAGTTGCTCGCGCTGCTAGGTCCGATCGCGGGCGCCCGCTCGCGCGAGGCATTGACGCTGTATCGCAGGCTCCACCCGGCCGACTCGAATTCATACCTGCTGGCCGACATGGTGACCGACTTCTGGATGCGGCAGGCCGCAAACCATGTGGCCGAATTGAAGGCGCAGCAGCACAGCGCTCCGGCCTATCAGTACGTTCTGGAATGGGAGATCAATCAGGACCTGCGCACGGCGCATGGCACCGATGTCAGCCTGGTGTTCGACAACGTTGCGGCCTCGGCCGCGGTCAGCGGCGCACCCAACGCGCAGGCCGTGTCCGATCAGATGAGTGATGCCTGGCTGGCGTTTGCCAAGACCGGCAATCCCAACCACGCGCGTCTAGCGCACTGGCCGGCGTATTCGCTGCCAGCGCGGGCGATGATGTTGTTCAACGTCAACAGTCACGTCATCGACGACTACGAGGCACCAGCACGCGCCTTCTGGGAGGCGCGATGACAAACAGTCATGACCGCTTGCAGAGGCGGACCGTGCGACATACTCTTGCCGGATCTCATCAGGGGGAGTTCATAGAATGAGATCCACACTCGCCGTCACCACCGTCGCGATCCTGTCGTTGCTGCTCGCGCCCACGCTGCCGGCGCAGGCTCCCGGTGCACCGGGCAATCCAGGCACGGCCAGTCTGCTGCCCCCGCCGGACGCACCACCGATCATGCCGGCACCGCCCGGCCCGTACCCGATCACGATCGAGGCCAACGCCGCTCTGCCCACGCACACCCTCTATCGCCCGGCCGATCTCACACCCTTCAACGGTCCGAAGCGGCTTCCCATCATCGCGTGGGGCAATGGCGCGTGTTCCAACGCCGGGCTGCTGTTCAAGGAATTCCTGAGCAACATCGCCTCGTACGGATTCATGATCATCGTGTCCGGCCCGAAGGATGCGCCGCTGCCCGCCTTCGCGCGCGCCGCACAGCGCGCAGCATCAAGCTCCGGGTCCGCTGCGCCACCGCCGACCCCGCCCGCACCCGGCACCCCGCGGCCGCCCATGACCACCGATGCGGACATGCAAACCGCGATTGACTGGGCCATCAGGGAAAACGGCACGGCCCGCAGCCCCTATCACGCAAAGCTCGATCCGCAGAAGATTGCGGTCATGGGTCAGTCCTGCGGCGGCCTGCAAGCGATCGCCAATTCGACCGACCCGCGCGTGAAAACAAGCATCATCTGGAACAGCGGTCTGTTTCCGGACGGCCAGATCGGCCATTCGCTCAGTGGTGCCACCAAAGCGACGCTGGCGAAGATTCATGCGCCGATCGCCTACATCAACGGTGGGCCCGCGGATGCCGCCTACGTCAACACGCTCGATGACATCCAGCACATTGAGGGGGTGCCGCTGTTTTTTGGCTGGATCAACGTCGGTCACGGCGGAACCTATACGCATCCGGGCGGCGGGCGTTTCGCCGAAGTGGCTGTCGCCTGGCTCAACTGGCGGCTCAACGGCGACAAGCAGGCAGCGAAGATGTTCGACGGACCCGATTGCACGCTGTGCAAGGACCCCATCTGGCACGTGCAGAAGAAGAATATGAATTGATCGATCGGCGCGCGCACTAGCTGGAGTGGCCGTTCAGTCCTCGCGACGGAATTTTCCAGGCCAGAACCAGCGCGCACAGGCTGGCGATGATCGCGATCGGCAGCAGATCCATCAGCAGCTGCGAGTAGCCGTGGCCGGCGGCTCGAAGCATGCCGCCCAGCTTCGGGCCCACGATTGAACCGATGCGCCCGATCGCCACCGCCGCACCCACTCCCACGCCGCGGATGCTCGTCGGATACAAGGTCGGTGCCATCGCGTACAGAAAGGCCTGCGCCGCGAGCACCGCGCATCCGAGCAGGCACACCACGCTCACCACAATCGACAGCTGCGCGGGTGATCGGGCCAGCGCCACCAGCAGAATCGGGACCATCACGAACGTGACGAGGATACTGGGCGTGCGCTGACGGCCTTCCAGCAGACCA
>DATMRM010000157.1:0-2669 GCA_035566155.1 Steroidobacteraceae bacterium
ATACGCTCTATCGTGAAGGAGATCCCAACGGACTGAACGCGCCCAAGATGTTGTCGGTGGGCCTGCACTGCCGGCTGATCGGCCGGCCCGGTCGGATCGCGGCACTCGAGCGTTTCATCGACTACGTGCGACAGCACGATCATGTCTGGATCTGTCGCCGGGTCGATATCGCGCGACACTGGATCGCGACCCACCCGTATCGGCCGGCGCTGTGATCGAGCTGACCGCACTCAACGCGCTGCAGCCACGGCAGTTTGTACAAGCCCTCAGCGGTATCTTTGAGCACTCCCCATGGATTGCGCAGCGAGCGGCCGCACTGCGCCCGTTCGTGTCGCGGCTGGACCTGCTCGATGCGATGCGCCGCATCGTTCTCGAGGCGAGCCCTGATGAGCAACTGGCCCTCATCCACGCACACCCGCGACTGGGTGCGCGCGGTCGCTCCCGTCAGCAACTGACACAGGCTTCCTCCACCGAGCAGAGGCGGGCGGGCCTGGACGCCTGCAGCGATCAGGAATTCGCGCATCTCGAGCGCATCAATGCCTCCTATCTCGCAAGGTTCGGCTTCCCGTTCATTCTGGCGGTGCGCGGCCATGATCCAGCGTCGATCATTGCCCAGCTCGAGCGGCGGCTGGGACATGACCGGGCGCAGGAGATAGCGACGGCCGTCCAGCAGATCGGGCTCATTGCGAGCTACCGGCTCGCGGACACGGTGGCCAGTGCGCCGCAGAAGGAAGTCCGGGCCATGCTCGAGCGCCTGCCCGGCATCGATGCGGCTTCACTGCTGCGTGAATGGATGCTCGCTGCGAGCCTGAGCGTCTCGCAGACCGACGCCAGCACGTTGGTAGGAACGCTCGTCTGCGCCCCGCCCGCAGAGGGCACCCTGATCATCGGTGTTCACTGCAACGCGAACACCGGGTCGCTCAGCTACGACGGGCAGCTGGGCTGCGCCTGTGCGATTGCGGTTGTCCAGCAGCTCAAGAGCGAGGCCAGTCGCCTCGCGTTCGATGTCGCGATTCTCGCCCGACCCGCCGATCCGACGCGAGGCTACGTCCGGGCGCTGACCGGGCTGGATGCGCGGTGCACCCGGCCGCTGTCACGGATCGATCAGCTTCTTCCGGAGAGCCAGCCGATGGCAGGCGCGCTGGCGCGGGCGCAACTGTTGCGCGGGATCGTCGCGGTGGTGCCGGAAGGCGCCGCGCAGACGGAGCTGGAGACGGAGACTGAGACTGAATTGACGCTCGCTCGCGCCACAGGTGCGTTACAGGAATTCTTGCTGCACACTGATTGCCATGGCTGACACGAACGATCTGAATTTGGCCGACGCGCGTCTGGGCGCCGTCGTGCTGTCGGCCACCGACGAGTTTTTCGGGGCGAAGGAACGTCTGCTGAATCCCGCCGAGCCGCAGTGGCGCGCCGGCGTCTATGATGATCACGGCAAGTGGATGGACGGCTGGGAGACGCGGCGCAAGCGCGAGCACGGCTTCGATCACTGCATCGTGCAGCTCGCCGCGCCCAGCACCCTGCACGCGCTGGACATTGATACGCGCTATTTCACGGGCAACTATCCGCCGCATGCCTCGGTCGAGGCCTGTCATTCGGCCGGCAAGCCCGATGCCTCCACCCGATGGAGTGAGCTGCTGGCCTACTCAGCGCTTCAGGGCAATCAGCGCAACCTTTTCAGCTTGCAGTCCTCAGCGATCCATACGCACCTGAAGCTGAACATCCATCCGGATGGGGGCGTTGCCCGATTGCGCGCCTACGGGGCTGTGCAGCGCGACTGGAGTCGCGCCGCTTCCAGCGATGTGATTGATCTGGCCGCCGCGCTCAATGGCGGCCGCGCACTGATCTGCAGCGATGAGCACTACGGCGTGATGGGAAATCTGCTGCTCCCGGGGCGGGGCGTGAGCATGGCCGATGGCTGGGAAACCCGTCGTCGCCGCGAGCCGGGTTTCGACTGGGTGGTCCTGCGCCTGGGGGCTGCCGGGCACATCGAGCGGATCGAGATCGATACCGCGCATTTCAAGGGCAATTTCCCGCATCAGGTATCGGTGCATGCTGCCTTGCTTGCGGCCGGCGAAGAATCGGATCTCGCCAGCGAGTGCCTGTATTGGCCCTTGCTGCTCGAGCCGCAGTTGCTCAAGGCTGATAGCGTGCACGACTATCGCACGCAGCTGCGTGACGTCGGCCCGGTCTCGCATGTACGCGTCAATATTCACCCGGACGGCGGCCTGAGCCGGGTGAGGCTGTTCGGCCGTATCAGTTAGCGTTTCGCGAAGGGGAGTGATGTCGGAGATCGTACTCTCGGCCGTCCCGCTCAGTGCGCAGGCGTTCGCACCCTTCGGCGATGTCATTGAGACCGAAGGCAGGGGTTGGCGCTGGGTCAACCAGGGTACGAGCCAGCGGTTCGACGATCTGGCGCGGGTGGATGTGCTGGAGAGCGGGGGCCGACCGCTCATCAGCATCTTCCGGGCGAGTCCCCAGCCGCTGCCGTTCGACGTGCGCTCGCTCGAGCGCCATCCGCTCTCCTGCCAGAGCTTCTATCCACTCGATGCACGCCCGTTCCTGGTGATCGTGGCCGAACAGGGCAGCGCGCCGATCGAGCAGCGCATTCGCGCCTTCATGAGCTCGGGCCGCCAGGGCGTCAACTATCATCGCAACACCTGGCACCA
>DATMRM010000158.1:0-2748 GCA_035566155.1 Steroidobacteraceae bacterium
TCCAATTACGGTCATGCATTTTACTCAGTAGTCGGCAAGTAGGACGACATGCCGATGAGCTTATCCACTCGCACCCTGATGCTTCCAACCCATCTTCGACAGTCGGGTGTTCGTGGCGCGGGCTAAGTGACTGAATTCATTGGCCGTGGCTGGCGTTTTCGATAAATGTGTAGTGCCACGCGCTAGTGGTTTTCTCCGTTGACTACATGCGTATCTTCGGCAATCTGTGCGCACCCAAACGCCGATTCGCACATGTACTTCCGCCGCAAGCAGTCGCAGGGGCGCATCTACCTGCAGATCGTCGAAAGTCACCGTACCGGCGATCAGGTGCGTCAGCGCGTGATCGCGACACTCGGACGGCTGGATGAACTCGAGGCCAGCGGGCAACTCGATCGACTGCTGCGCTCGGGCGCGCGCTTCGTGCAGCAATCGATGGTGCTGGATGCGGCGAGGACCGGAGAGGTGCCCGCGATAACGGTGCGTCGCATCGGTCCGGCACTTCTGTTCGAACGACTTTGGGCGGAGACCGGCTGTCAGAGCGTGATCACCGCCTTGGCGCGCCGCCGCGGTCATCGCTTCGGCTTGGAACGTGCGGTGTTCCTCACCGTGCTGCACCGGCTGATGCGTGGCGGCTCAGATCTGGCGGCTGACCGCTGGCGCGAGGAATATCGCATCGCCGGCAGCGAAGACCTCGATCTGCATCATCTTTATCGCGCCATGGCCTGGCTCGGCGAGGAACTGCCGGCCGATCAGCAGGACGGCGCGACGCGGTTCGCACCACGCTGCAGCAAAGATCTGATCGAGGAGCACCTGTTTGCGCGTCGGCGCGACCTGTTCAGCCGGCTCGACCTGGTGTTCATGGACACCACCAGTCTGTACTTCGAGGGCCTGGGTGGCCAATCAATCGGACAATACGGCTACAGCAAGGACCATCGGCCTGACCTGCGTCAGATGATCCTCGTCGTTCTGATCGACGGCGACGGACGCCCGGTGTGCTCTGAGATGTGGCCCGGCAACACTGCCGACGTCACCAGCCTGGTGCCGGTGATCGACCGGCTGCGCCGGCGCTTCGCCATCGGCCGCGTCTGCGTTGTCGCCGACCGCGGCATGATCAGTGCCGAGACCATCGCCGCACTCGAGCAGCGCGGCCTGCTCTACATCCTCGGTGTGCGCGAGCGCACCGATAAACTGGTGCGCGATGTGGTGCTGAACGATGCTGCGCCCTTCATACCTCTTATTATCGAGAAGCGTGGCAGAGACACCGACTATAGTGCCAAGGCAGTCACGCTCGGCGGGGTACGCTACATTGTCTGCATCAACCATCAGGAGGCAGCGAAGGACGCTGCCGACCGCACCGCCATTCTGACCGCGCTGGAGCGGCAGTTGCGCCGCGGCGACAAGGCGCTGGTCGGCAACACCGGCTTCCGTCGCTTCCTCAAGACCGTCGGCGACGGTCACTTCGCGATCGATCACAGCAAGGCTGACGAAGACGCCAGGTTCGACGGCGTGTTCGTGCTGCGCACCAACACCGATCTCAATCCGCTGGCCGCCATGCTGCGCTACAAGCAACTCTGGGCCGTCGAGCAGACCTTCCGCACAGCAAAGCATCTGCTCGCTACTCGACCGATCTTCCACAAGCTCGACCAGACCATTCGCGGACACGTATTTTGTAGTTTCCTTGCCCTCGTACTGAAGGCCGAACTCGAGGCCCGCATCGCCGCGCTCGGCCAGAACGCATCCTGGCCCGCCATCATCGCCAACATTGATGCACTGACCGAGACCGACGTGGAGCAAGACGGCAAGCGCTTCCTGCTCCGATCAACGCCCAGGATCGCTGCCGGCCTCGCACTGCGTGCCGCCGGCGTCGCACTGCCACCAACCGTGCAGGCTATCGCGGAACACTGATTACGAACTACCAACATGTAGTGCCACGCCGCCCCAGCGGCGCCAATTGTCACGCGCTTTCAATTACTTGCGGAAGGGCACTGTCGAAGATGGGTCAGAGCGTGATCACCGCCTTGGCGCGCCGCCGCGGTCATCGCTTCCGGTTGGAACGTGCGGTGTTTCTCACCGTGCTGCACCGGCTGATGCGTGGCGGCTCAGATCTGGCGGCTGACCGCTGGCGCGAGGAGTATCGCATCGCCGGCAGCGAGGCTCTTGACCTGCACCACCTATACCGGGCGATGGCCTGGCTCGGCGAGGAACTGCCCGCCGATCAGCAGGACGGCGCCACACCGTTTGCGCCACGCTGCACGAAAGACCTGATCGAAGAGCAACTGTTCGCGCATCGGCGCGATCTGTTCAGCCGGCTCGACTTGGTGTTCATGGACACCACCAGCCTGTATTTCGAGGGCCTCGGCGGTCAATCCCGAGCCGCCGCGCATCAGCCGATGCAGCACGGTGAGGAACACCGCGCGTTCCAGCGCGAAGCGATGGCCGCGGCGGCGCGATAAGGCGGCGATCACGCTGTGACAACCGGTATCGACCCACAGTCTCTCGAACAGCAGCGCGGGGCCGATGTGGCGCACCGTGACCGCGGGGGCCTCGCCGCTCCTGGCCGCGTCGAGCACCATCGCCTGCTGCACAAAGCGGGCGCCCGAGCGCAGCAATCGATCGAGCTGTCCGCTGGCTTCGAGTTCATCCAGCCGTCCAAGCGTAGCGATCACGCGTTGGCGCACCTGCTCGCCGCTGCGGTGGCTCTCCACGATCTGCAGGTAGATGCGTCCTTGCGACTGTTTGCGGCGAAAG
>DATMRM010000159.1:0-3439 GCA_035566155.1 Steroidobacteraceae bacterium
CCGGTGATGCACTGCTTCATCCCAATCGCGGCATTGACACGCGCGCAATCGGCTGGGACAAGCAGCTCGCAGGCGGGCGTCTGCCGCAGCACTACTCGTTCGCGGGCGTGCGGCTGATGTCCGGAGTGTTTGCGGTGATCGGCGCCGTGGTTTTCTTTGCTGTAATGCTGGCTCTCACGCGCTCCGTGCTTGCGGCGCTGTTGCTCAGTAATCTGTACGTGTTTGAAAATGCGTTCATCGCGCATTTTCGAGCGGCGCACCTCGATGCGTTCCAGCTTGCGTTCGCGCTGGCTGCTTTGCTGTGTTTCGTTGTGAGTGCGCGCCGTGGCCGGCGCAGTTCGCCTTGGCTGGAGTTTACCCTGGGCGCAGCCTGCGGGCTGGCCATCATGGTCAAGCTGAATGCGGCGGTGTGGACCCTGCTTGGCCTGATGCTGATTCTCCGCCGCATCGGAATGGGCTGGCATTGTGCTCCGCGAGCGCGTCTGCTCCTGACGGGCATGCGCGATGGCGCGGTGATCGCCTCCGGCTGCCTGCTGGCCATCGTGGTCGTGTGGACGATTTACGTTGCGGTCACTCCTCATCTGCTGCCCCCGGGCAGTCCCGCCGGTGCAAGAGATGAAGCCTTCATGTCGCATACCTATCGGGCGTACCTGGAGGGTGCAAGAGGTTTCTCTCCCATGGTGGTGTTGGCCGCGGCGCAGGACTACACACGCTTCATGTTGGCTGACTTAAAGGGTGTACCCAAAAACGATCGGAATGGGTCGCAACCGATGGAATGGCCGCGGCATATCCGCACGATCAATTACCGGTGGGACTCGGATGGTGTACATACGGCGTACGTGCAACTGGTCGGAAATCTTTGGGGATGGTTGATGGCAGGCATCGCCCTCGTTGCCACAGTCGGGTTGCTGATCTTGCAGTCGTGGCGTCCGTGTCCGTCGTCCGACCCGGAGCGCCGCGCACTGATGGTCATGCTACTGTTGCAGTACTTGGTGTTCATGACCGCACACGCCTATCTGGGAACGATGCGGGTCATGTATCTGTACCATTATTTCCTGGCGTTGGTCCTTGCCTTCTGCCTGGTGCCCCTCGTTTTGGCCGAGGCTGCGGAAAGATGGCCAGCACTGCGCGCGTGGCACGAATTGGAGCTGGCGGTAATTACAGTGTTGTTACTGGCCAGTTTCGCGTTCTATTCGCCGTTGAGCTTTCACAGTCCTCTGACGCACGCTCAATGCGAGTGGCGCAACGCCGTGCAGCATATCGTGGACTGTCGCTGAGGCGAGCTCTGCACGGCAGCTCGGCCTGCGAACCGCTGCCGGGAAGGCGCAGCGGCCCGCAGGCCGGGTTTACTTTAGGCAGTCAATTGGGTACGACGGTCGAATCGTAGCGCAGTCCGGTGTCTATCGGCGTGAATCCCTGACCCTGGTCGTGTGGAACGAATGCCTGCACCATTCCGCTGCACTGCATGCCCGACGTGTCGGTTGCGCTGAATGAGATGAAGTAGAGGCGGCCGGTCCCGGGGCCTGCGCGCTCGGCGCGTACGGAGGCGGTCGGGGTGCCTACGCCCGAGCCATCGGGCGCGGTATTGCCGCTTCCGAGCGCGTTGACCGGCTCGTCCTGCTGAATGCCCGTGACCGTGATGGTCATCTGGAGACCGAAAGCGTCCGTTACGCCCACGATGGTCTCTGCCACCATCGTGTGGTCCGGCGGCCAAATGACGCCGAGCCCCGCCGCTGCCCCACTGCAGTCCGGGCCGGATCCGCTGCTCGAACTACTGGTCGAGCTGCTTGAAGTGCTGCTCGAGGTGCTGCTGGAACTACTGCTGCCCGACAGCGTGTCCGCCACGACGAATCGAGAGCCGAGCGAGGCAACGGCCACCAGCGCGCCCGCGCCAAGAAGTGCATACATGAGTTTAGACATTAACCTCTCCTCCCGATTTTGTCGGCCGCACGCCGACGCACGTCTCAATTTGATGCGACGCCATTTCCGGCGATCGGGTCTATCCAGGTCAAGAGGTCCCACTGGCAGCCGAACCAGAACGTGACATGGGTCGCATTCGCGTCTGCATTGCAGACATAACACTGTCGCGAAGCGACTACAGTCTGCAGGGGACTTGCCGGGGTCGACGCCTTTCAGCAGGGCGCGCGTGAGCTTTGGCGAAGGCAGTGAGCTCCGGCCAGTTGTGAAATCGAAGCGCTCGGGGTTTGGCGTGCGGCTCAGTCTACCGGGCGGTCGCTACGTCGCGCCAAGTAAATAGGCGCGTTACAGCATAATTCCACACCGCGCTCACCGCGATCCCGCACAGAGCTGCAATGAACCACCGAGATTGCCGTTCAAAGAGATACGCAGCTAGCCCCACGTTCGCGAGGGCACCGATCCCACACGCCAACATGAACGTCAACAGTCCGCTGACCCACGACCAGCCCCGCAGCCGTCGATCGCGGTATGTCAATACATTGTTAACGGCATAATTGAAGATCATTGCGGCGACAGTCGCGACAGCCTGACTGTAGTAAAACGGTGACGATAGCGCTTTCAGCAACAAGGTTAGGACAGTCATATGGACGGCGACGCCCGCTGCACCGACGATTGTGAATGCGATAAACCTGGCTGGGATGGCGCCACGAGTGAACTTATCAAGTATCAGCATGCCAAATTCCCACGCTACCATGCCGTCGAGCTTGCTTTGTCCGGCAAAGCGTGGCCGGAAGGTGTACGGAACCTCGCGAACGCAGAGGGGTTTCGGGGCAGACGTCAATATATCCAGCAGAATTTTAAAGCCGATGCCGGATAGCTTATGTACCGTGCTGTCTAGCACCGAGCGACGTATCATGAAAAAACCGCTCATGGGATCTGAAATCGCTTGACGGCAGACCAGGCGGCCCAGCCTATTGGCCCAAAGGCTAATTGCGACTCGCCGGCCCTCCCAGTAACCAACATCCAGACCATTTACGTACCGACTGGCAATAACGATATCGGTAGCGCCGCTTAGCAACTGGGAAAGCATGATGGGAATTTGCGTCTCGTCGTGCTGCAAATCGGCGTCCATTACGACTATTGCCGGTCCAGCACTGCTGAGCATGCCCTCCATGCAGGCCGAGGCAAGGCCGCGCCGGCCTATTCGTTGAACGCACCGGACGCGGGGATCTCGCCGTGCAAATTCTCTAACCAGGTCTGCGGTCTTGTCTGGTGAGTCGTCATCAACCACCGTTAGCTCCCAGGTCAGCGCCCCCAATGCTCTTTCAATCCGGCTGACCAGCTCCGGAATGTTATTCCGCTCCTGGTATGTGGCAACGACAACTGACAGTTCCAGTGCGCGAGTCGGCATTCTTCATTCACACTTACTGAGCTATCGCTTCCATGTGAACCGGCAGTCTGCCCTTTGCCAGTCGCGCGGATCCGTGATCCAGGACACGGTTAGCCGGTTTGTTGCCTCTTT
>DATMRM010000160.1:0-2406 GCA_035566155.1 Steroidobacteraceae bacterium
TAGGACACATTCGCGCCCACATTCAGCAGCGTGTAGGGTGATGCGATACGGTTGGGAGTGCCCTGCGTATATGTGAGTCGACGTTCGCGCAGCCCCGAGACGCCGGCCACGATAGTTGGGTAGAAATAACTTTCCTGCACGCTGACGTTCTCATCCGCCTCGCGCAGCGCGGCCTGCGCCGCCTGGAGATCAGGATTGGCTCTCAGCGCTTGCTCAATCAGCCGGTTAAGCTGCGGGGAATGAAAGAGTGTCCACCACTGCCCGGGAATGTCCGCACCTGGCCGCAGTGTCTGTAGAGCCCCGCCAATCACATCGGCAGAAGCAGTATGGGGCGGCAAGGGCTCCGGCGCGTAGCCGCTGACCGCAGGGGCAGCCACCGGATGGAAATTCGGTCCGGCCGCGCAGCCAACTGCCATGCTGACTATAAGAAAGCATGCCACTTCAAAATAGCGTCCGGACATATTGGTGCACCGAGTCGACACATATCGCACCCCAGGTCCCTCTAACGATACCATGGGAGCACTGGATTGGGCTCTCGAATACGTACCGGTAGGCGTGAAGAATGCCGTCACAAGAGGTGCGGCAATCATCACGGTGGAAATATCCAGCGAGGGTGGATGGTAATGTCTGGGGTTGAATTTCCGAACGCCGCGGTATCCTGACGAATGCTTCGGCAGCTCCAGCTCCCAGCAACGTCGTTGCTGCTAGAGTTTCGACATCTGTTCGTTACTGGCCAGCGGCAGAGCCTCGGGCGGGCTGAACCAAGGGTAAAGGAGCGGCAGCAGATAGAGAGTCAGGATAGTGGCGGTGATGAGTCCGCCGATCACTACTGTCGCCAGGGGCCGCTGAACTTCCGCTCCGGTGCTCGTGGCCATTGCCATCGGGATGAAGCCCAGGCTCGCAACCAACGCGGTCATCATGACCGGACGCAGCCGATCGGAGGCGCCGAGACGGACCGCGCGATCTATTGCCAAACCCTGGCTGCGAAGCAGGTTAATATGGCTCACCATCACGACGCCATTGAGCACCGCGACGCCGAACAATGCGATAAAGCCGATCGAGGCCGAGAGGTTGAGGTTAATGCCGCGCAGCCACAGCGCCCCGATTCCGCCGACGAGCGCGAACGGAACGATGAGCAGGATCAAAAATGTCTGCCCCAGGTTCTCGAAGGTAGCAAAAAGAAGGGCGAAGATGAGAGCGATAGAGACGGGCAGCACAATCGCCAGTCTGCGGTCGGCCCGTTGCTGATTCTCGAATTGTCCGCCCCAGACAATCGAATAGCCAAACGGAAAATTCACCGCCGCTGAGACCCTGGCCTGGGCCGCGGCGACGAAACTGCCAAGATCGGTGCCACGCACGTCGGTTTGCACAACGATGCGCCGGCGGGCGTCTTCGCGCGTGATCACCTCGGGACTGTTGACCACGTTTAGGTCAGCGACCTGGTTTAGCCGCACAAGCTCGCCGCCCGCAGCGTGGAGCAGCAGATTACCGAGCTTATCCAGGTCGTTGCGCTGAGTTTCCGGGAGCCGCAGTGCGATTGCGAACCGCTGCTGGCCGATGATCATCTCGGAGACCTGAGTGCCGCCGACCAGCGTCTCGATCATCTCCCGCACGTCAGAAACGTTGAGCCCGTAGCGTGCCAGTTCGTCGCGATTAATTTCGATTTGCACTTCCGGCACGCCTGAAGTCTGTTCCATCTGCGGGTTAAATGCTCCCGGAACCGCGGAGATCACCGACAGCACCTGCCTGGCGAGGTCTTGCAGCGCGTTGATATCGTCACCGAAGATTTTGATCGCGACATCCCCGCGTATACCTGTGAGCGCCTCGTCCATCCGCATCTCCATCGGCTGCGTGAATTCGTAGGCGACCCCGGGAATCGCCGCAAGCGCGACCGAAAGCCTGCCGATCAGTGCCTCTTTGCTATTGCAGCATTTCCATGTGCTTTGTGGATTAAGCGTCAGATATGAGTCCGATTCGTAGATACCCATGGCTTCGGTGGCAAGGTCGGGACGTCCCAGCTTGGTCACGACTCCCTTGATCTCGGGGAAACTCATGGTGACACGCTCGATTTGCTTTCCGAGACTGATTGATTCGGTCAACGATATCCCCGGGAGACGGCGCGACGTGACCACGATCGAGCCCTCGTCCAGTCGCGGCATGAACTCGGTTCCGATGAAGTGAAGCGATCCCAATGCGACCGCCAGCAGCATGGCGGCGGCAGCGATTACTCTCGCGCGATGAGCAATCACCCAATCGAGCGAACGCCCATACCGATCTCGGAGTTCAACGAACCATGCGCTTTCCGACTCGCCGCCACGGGCTTCAGCATTGGACGGGACTCTGAGAATCAGACTTGCAAGTGCAGGGACCACGGTCAGCGCGAATAGCAGCGACCCGACCAACGCG
>DATMRM010000161.1:0-3089 GCA_035566155.1 Steroidobacteraceae bacterium
CCGGTCAACCACCGCGGCGGCAATGCGCCCTCGGTGGTATCGGTTGATCACATCGGCGTGCCACCGGGGGCTCGCGTTGAGTTGATCGTCACCGGTCCGCCACTCGGTACGCCGGGGCTGTTCGTCACGCGCACCGTGGACACCGGCCAGGGCGGGGAAAACGATCCGAATCGTGCACTGGCATCGATCACCGCGGCCAGCGATGCACCTGAACCGCACGCGCTGCCGCCACAACATCCGGCGCGGCTTACCAGACCGGCGCTGCCGTGGCTTGGAGACGTCACGCCGACACGCGTCAGAAAACTCTACTTCTCGGAGAAGCTCGAGAATCCGAACGATCCGAACAGCGCCACTGCTTTTTATCTGACCGTGGACGGCCAGATGCCAACGCCATTCGATCCGTCGCGTCAGCAGCCGAACATCGTGGTCCGGCAAGGCGACGTCGAGGACTGGATCATCGAGAACCGCTCCAACGAGTTGCACGACTTCCATATTCATCAGTTGCATTTCCTGCTGCTTGCCTGGTCGGGCATCGCGGTCAAGGAGCCGTACCTGCGCGATACGGTCAATGTGCCGTTCTTTACGTCGAGGATGCTGAAGTTTCCGAGCGTACGCATCCGCATGGACTTCCGCGATCCGAACAGCGTCGGCACGTTCGTGTATCACTGCCATCTGCTCGAGCACGAAGACGGCGGCATGATGGGCACGATTCGCGTCGAGCCGCGGTAGTCTGCGGCGCGCCGGCAGCGCACGCGGCGCGATGTCTGGCCTGCTGTCCGGCAAGGGGCTACAGTCCGGCAGATGAAGCACCCTGCCGTCCGCGCCGCCTCGATCCTGCTGCCGATTGTTCTGAGCTCCTGCGGTTCCGGTTCAGCCCCCAGTCCGACCGCCACCCCGATTCAGCACGTCGTGATCATCATCGGAGAGAACCGCAGCTTCGATCACGTGTTCGCCACCTACGTGCCCAGCGGACAGCAGAGCATCTGGAATCTGCTATCGCAGAGGATCGTCAATGCCGACGGCACACCAGGTCCGAATTTCCAGCAGGCGCTGCAGAGCGCGGCGAGCGACCTGGCCAGCGATGCGTTCCTGCTCAATCCGCCGAAGCTGGCGTTCCCGAACAACCTGTTGCCGGCACCGATGACCGGCGGACCGACTGATTCCTTTATCCCCGGCGACAGTCTGGCACTGGCGCAAGCCTCCGAGCCGGGGCTGCCGGCTGAGTACTATCCCTCGCTCGTCAGCGGCGGCAGCGGGCAGATGTACGGCGTTCCCGACGCACGCATCGCCAACGCGAACGCACTGCCACCCGGCCCGTTCCAGCTCACCAGCAGCACCTTCGGCTACCCATCCTACGCGGCCAGTCCGACGCATCGGTTCTATCAGATGTGGCAGCAACTGGACTGCGCGCTCTTGCACGCGACGCCTGCGAACCCGTCAGGGTGTGACAGCGCGTTGTTTTCCTGGGTCGAGGTCGCGGTCGGAATCGGCAGCAGCGGCCAGCCTCAGCCCGCCAATTTCAGCATCGTCTATGCACCCAATGCCTACACCACGGGTGAGGGTGGCACATCGATGGGGTTCTACAACGTCCAGAACGGCGACGTGCCGTACTTCAAGGGCCTCGCCGACCAGTTCGCCATGAGCGATAACTTCCATCAGTCCGTGCAGGGCGGCACCGGCGCCAATCACATCATGCTCGGGCACGGCGACATGATCTGGTTCAGTGATGGCAACGGCCATGCCATGACTCCGCCGGAGAACATGCCTTCGGTTACCGGATTCACCGCGGGCAGGATCGTCAATGAGATCGAGAATCCAAACCCACAGCCCGGCACCAACGACTACTACGCGCAGGATGGCTACTTCGGCGGCTCGTACACCAACTGCGCCGACACCACCCAGCCCGGTGTGGCGCCGATCGTGAACTACCTGCAGTCATTGCCAAGGCCGATCGACCCGCACTGCGAGACGGGGCACTACTACCTGCTGAACAACTACAACCCGGGCTATTTCGGCAACGGCAACAACGCCTACACCGACACCAATCCGCACAACAGCGGCTTCATCGTGCCGCCCTCATCGATCCCGGGGATCGGCGACACGCTGCTGGCCGCGAATGTATCCTGGAAGTATTACGGCGAGCAATGGAACAACTATCTGCCCGATCCGTACCAGCTCAACTACTCCGCCATCGGCGCCAACAGCGATGAATACTGCCCGGTTTGTAATCCGTTCCAGTACGACACCTCGATCATGACCCAGGCCGCGGTGCGCAGCGCACACCTGCAGGACACGAGCGATCTGTACCGCGACATTCAGAGCAGCACCCTGCCGGCGGTGTCGTTCGTCAAACCCGATGGGTTCGTCGATGGCCATCCGGGCAGCTCGAAGCTCGATCTGTTCGAAGGATTCGTCAAGAAAATCGTGGATGCGATCCAGGCGAATCCGGCGCTATGGAGCAACACCGCGATTTTCATCACCTTCGATGAGGGCGGCGGCTACTACGACTGCGGCTACGTGCAACCGCTGGATTTCTTCGGCGACGGCGCGCGCATACCCTTCATGGTGGTCTCCCGGTACGCCAAGCCAGGATACATCTCGCACGAGTACACCGATCACGTCTCGATGCTCAAGTTCATCGAACGCAACTGGTATCTGCCAACGGTCAGTTCGCGCAGCCGCGACACCCTGCCGGCACCGAAGACGGATCCTTCCAACCCCTATGCGCCGACCAACTCACCGGCGCTGGGGGATCTGTTCGACTTCTTTGCCTTCTGATGCGGGGCCGCCCTTGCGGAACTGGAATGCGTCCCACAGATCGCTCAGCGCAGGAGTGTTGAGCGGAACGTAGGGGTTGCGCGCCGAAGTCCTGGGATTGGGGAAATTATCGCGACTGCGTCGGGTGATCGGCCTGAGCTTCCAGTTGCGCTCGATGAATTTGATGATCGACACATGATCGGCGTAGCTGTGATTGACCAACCCCCCGGTGCTGTAGGGCGAGACGATCAGCAGCGGGATGCGGGTACCGTCGCCGAAGAAGTCCAGCGGTTGCACGTAGCCGCAGTCGTAGTAGCCGCCGCCCTCATCGA
>DATMRM010000162.1:0-5422 GCA_035566155.1 Steroidobacteraceae bacterium
CGGCGGCGCCCAGTCCTATCCGGGCTTCACCCCGGCGGATCAGGTTGATGCCGACCGCAAGAACTACGCGATCTACGTCGATCTGACCGCCAAGCCGATCGATCCGTTGCGGGTCGACGTCGCCGCCCGCTACGAGCACTACAGCGACTTCGGCAACGCCACGGTCGGCAAACTCAACGTGCGCTATGACCTCAGTCCGCAATTTGCGATTCGCGGCACCGTCAACAACGGCTTTCGCGCGCCGACGCTGGCCGAGGAGTTCTATGCCTCGACCAATGTCGCGCCGCAGTTTGCGTTCGTGCAACTGCCGCCGAACTCGGCCGGTGGCAAGCTGCTGGGAGTGGGCAACGGCCTGCAGCCTGAGAAGTCGATCAATTTAGGACTTGGTTTCGTCTTCCGGCCGATCGAGCACATGACCAGCACGTTGGATCTGTTCTACATCCGGCTCAACAATCGTATCGTTGGCAGCGCCTCGATACCGGGAATCGCAGGCGGGGTGGTCAAGTCGCAGGCCATCCTTAACGCCATCGCACTCAATGGCAACCAGCTGGACCCCACCGTCGGGCTGGTGGGCATCAACGTGTTTGCCAACGGTATCGACACGCGCACCGAGGGCGGTGATTTCACTTTGAATTTCCCGTTCGACTACGGGAGCTTCGGGCACGTCACCTACGCAGTGGCGATCGACTACAACGACACGAGCGCGACACGTATCCCATCGACCCAACTTGGCGGGGTCGCGCTCTATGACGTCGAGGCGATCTCGGACGTCACCACGGCCAATCCGAAGTACACGATTGACCTCAACGCAGCGTGGAGCAACGGTCCGCTGAGCGTCACGCTGGATGAAAAGATCTACGGCCCGGCCTCTGAATACGAGAACGACGATGCCGACAACGGTGGCGGTGGACCCTATCCCCCCTCACCTCTCCCCAGTGGCTTCGACTACTTCCGCTCGAGCATCGGCGTCACGCCGATCACCAACCTGCTGGTGTCCTACCAGTTGACGAAGTGGCTGAAGATCTCCGGCGGTGCCAACAATCTGTTCAACCGCATTCCGCCGACGCTCAACGCCACGCTGCTGGCTCATGAGGATAACTTCTTCTACGGCGACAACCAGGGCGTGCAGCATTACCCGGACTGGTCGCCGTTCGGCATCAACGGTGGCTTCTACTTCGCGAAGGCCACCGTCACGTGGTGAGCGTGCGATGAATCACCGCTAGGGATACTGCGCGTCGGGCACTGCGCGAGCGGGGCGGCGATCGCTTGGATCGCCGCCCTTTCTTGTCCGTTATCTCAACCACTCACGGCTTGTGCTTGGCGCCCGTCTTGGCGGGCGGCCGCGCGAGGATCACTTCCACCTCGACCATGATGCCCGGCTGAGCCAACGCCGCGACCTGGACTGCAGAGCGGGCCGGCAGATTTGGCTGGCTCGATGTGCCGAAGAACTGTGTATAGGCGTCCATGAATCCCTGGAAATCCATGCGCCCTTGCTTGGCAGGATCGCCCACCAGGAACGCCGTCATCTTGATCACGTCACCAAAGCCCAGTCCCTTCTCATCGAGCGACGCTTTCAGGGTGTTGAACACACTCATCGCCTGTGTCCTGGTATCACCCCAGTAGTCGCCCGAGCCCGCTGCGGCTTTGGGATCCTTGGGCGAAGGCACGGTACCACTGTGGAAGATCAGCGTCGTGCCTGCGGATACCTCGACCGCCTGAGCGATCGGAAACTGGTTGCCGTTCGGCAATGGATAGCGTTTCACGTCATCTGCGAGCGCTGCGACCGCCGGCCACAATGTGAGCAACAGCGCTACCTTGAACCTGGTTTTCATGATCAGACTCCCCTCTTTCAGTTGAGGAAACCGCGGCGGGTGAATGATGCAGACATGAGAGGTCGGCTCCCCTTAAACTTTCCCGGCAGTTAAGAATACGCGATTGTGCGAACCGCTTAGCGCCGCGCCTTTGGAACGCCTGTCATGAAGTCATGCCCGTTTCAGCTTCGCAAGGCCAGACACGCTGACCGCCCGGCGCTGCAGGCCCTGATCGAGCGTTCGGCGCGCGAGCTTGGCGCAGGCGACTATCGGCCCGAACAGATCGAGGCTGCCCTGCGCGGCGCCTTCGGCGTGGACACGCAGCTGATCGATGACGGAACCTACTTTGTGGTGGAGGCGGACCGAAAACTGGTGGGCTGCGGCGGCTGGAGCAAGCGCCGGACGCTGTTTGGTGGGGATGCGCACCAGGAGCGCGACGCCCAGGAACTGGACCCTAAAACCGATGCGGCCAAGATCCGGGCGTTTTTCGTGGACCCGGACTACGCGCGTCAAGGCATCGGCCGGGCGCTACTGGAGCGCTGTGAGAGTGAAGCGCGAACGCTGGGCTTCAGTCACTTTGAACTGATGGGAACGCTGCCCGGGGTTCGTCTGTATCAGGCGTTGGGCTACGTTGGCAGCGAGCCCGTGCACTACCCGGTCGCACCGGGCGTGACGATTGAATTCGTCCCGATGCAAAAGGCCTAAGTCGGGAAGAAAGCGCGCTGCACGAACCAGACCAGTGCGATCGCTGCGATGGCGGCCGATCCCCACGGCATGAGCGTGCGACGATACAGCGTGCCGGCCCGCACCGCATAGACCAGCGGCATCACGCTGAGCACCACCGCGAGCTGACCGACCTCGATGCCGAGGTTGAAGGACACCAGTGAGATCAGCCTTGCGCCGTGCGGCAGTCCCATGTCGGCCAGCACCGAGGCGAAGCCGAATCCGTGCAGCAGTCCGAACAGGAACGCGATCCGCGCGCGCGAGTCGGTGACGAGCGGAAAAATGTTGTTGAGTGCAGCGATGATGATCGAGGCGGCGATGACCGACTCGGTGAGACGACTCGGCAAGCGAACGACATCCAGCGCCGCCAGCGACAGCGTGATCGAGTGCGCGAGTGTGAAGGCAGTCACCACCTTCAGGATATTGATGAACGCCGGTCGCACTTCCGACACCGGTTCCCAGTGACCGTTGCGCCGTAGCAGCACCGCCGGCAACAGCAGGAACAGCAGGTGATCGATGCCGCTCCAGATGTGCCAGATGCCGGCCTGCAGATATTCGGTAAACGCGCGCCAGCCAGAGGATTCGCCGAGCGTGAACGCCTGTTGCGACTGCCGGCCACCCAGCACCGCCGTCTGTGCGTCCGCACCCGAGATCAGCGTCAGCAGGCCGCGGTGCGCAGGATCGACACCGGCCATCAGGCTATAGCTGATGCGGACCCGACGAATGGCGAGCGGACACTGCGCGCTGAAGGGCACCCAGGCGTAGTTGCCGTCGACGCGCTGGTTCACCTGAATTGGCTGAAACTGCAACGCGCAGTGTGACTTTTCGGTGTCGAACCCCAGATGAGCCTGAATGTACTGTTGCAGCCTCGGTTCGGCGGCCCGCAATTCACCCCAGGTCACCCTGCCATCGTTGTTGCTGTCCACACCCACCGCGAGTTCCGCGTCGCGCAGCGCCAGCTCGATCGAGCCGGTCAGTTCCTGACCCGATGCGTGTACCGCGAGAAAGCCGGTGCTCGCGACATGCGCACTCGCGATCGATGCGAGCGAACACAGCGTCAGTAGCGCGAGTACTCGTTTCATTGCAGCGCCGCCTTCACCGCATCGAGCCGCACGTCCTCGAGATGTTCCTGCTGAATGAACTGCAGAGCCGGTTTCGCCGCATCGGACTGCCTGGCGGCCTGCGCGGCGCGCAGCAGAATCAGGATATCCGCCGGCTCACGCTGGGTCTTCCAGTCCTCCTGCGCGGCCGCAAGCGCGGCGCCGGGCTGATGCTCGACATCGAGCAGGTAGCGTGCCTGCTCGCGGCGGTGCACGGCCTCGCCGCGCTGCTCTTCCACGTCGAACGCGTTCCCCAGGTAGGCGCGCGCCTGTTCGCCCTGCGCATCGTTCAGGGCCTCGTGAGCCAGCGCGATCCGCAGCAGCATCGGCTCCTGGGTCTCATAGCCAGCGAGCAGTTGCAGCGTCTCGTTGGCGCGATGGTGTTGCAGCAGCAGGTCCGACAGCGCCGCACGCAGGTAGAAGTCATCGGGCGCCACCTGCAGGCCCTGACGAAACCAGCGCTCCGCGTCGTCGTCCTTACCGAGGTGCGAGGCCATCTCGCCCAGCTCCGACAGGCGCCACGCCGTCAGCTCAGGTGTTGAAACCTGAAATCGAAGCTTTTCGAGCGTGTCGTAGGCGGACTGCAGATGCCCGGTCAGGGCCAGCAGACTCTGCTGACAGAGCATCGCCACCGCCGGCTCGGAGCGCGCGGCCATGTGCGTACAGGAATCGAGTGCTTCGTCGTAGCGGCCCAGCACGCGCAGCACCGTCGCCCGCGTCAGCCACGCCTGGGCGTCATCGGGATTGCGCTTGAGGACCTGATCCAATTCCTTCAGGGAATCGGCGAAATCGTGCCGGCTCTGCAAAATCGTGGCATGTAGCACCAGCACGCGCGGCGATACCGGTGTCTTCTTCATCCATGGATCGAGCGCATTTTCGGCGTAGCCCAGAAAGCGCAGGTCACCGCTGGCCCGGGCGCGGGTGATGTAGAACTGCGCCAACGGAATCGCTACATCCACGCTCCGGCGAGCCAGATCGGTCGGCGAGGTAGCCGCGTGGTGAACGCCCTGCGGCAGCTCGGCCAGCAACTGGGAATCATTGCCGGGTATATAAGGAGCCGCCGAGACCGGCGGCGCCAGACCGATGAACAGTGCTGCCAGAAGCAACGGCATCATCGTGCGCTTCATGCCTATCTCAAGCTCGAATCAGTGCGAGTCGACACTGATCGGGTTGGTGGTTTCGCTGGTGTCCGTGAACACGTAGCCACCATCCACCGAAAACGGCGAGGCCGTCTCGGAGCTCTGCTGCGCGAGCGTCAGCACCTGAGCCGTGTTGACGGTCACACCGCTGGAGCTGCTCATACCGCCCGAGCTCATACCGCCCGAGCTTGTCACCGGCGTCGTCGGATGGCTGCTGCCGCACGCTGCCAGGAAGGCGGTCGCGGCTGCGGCAGCTGCCAACAGAACTAGTTGACGTTTCATAGTGATTCTCCTTGGTTACGTTCGCGATGACTGGATCGCATTAGTAGTCAGGAGAACCCGGGACCGGCGGAGCCACGTACGGAAACGCGGTCAGGAAGTCGCTGGGCTGCGCTTCCACGTTGTCCGTGTACAGAAACTGACGTGACATATCCGAGGCCGGATCTGGATCCTTGGCGCTGCCATCATAGGGCTGCAGCAGCACACCCATGGCGACACGCAACGTGATATCCACGATGTCGTCGATCGGTCGGCGACCATTGGGATAGCCCGCATTGTCGCCAGCGATCACGCCCAGGTCGTTCTGAGAACCGGACGCGACCACAGGTGTGTTGGTGTTCAATCGCAGCATCTCACCGCCCACGGTCTG
>DATMRM010000163.1:0-2541 GCA_035566155.1 Steroidobacteraceae bacterium
TCTCATGCCGAGGTCCGCGCCATCTTGGCTGTGGTGCGTAATCCAATCCACAGGACCTGCTTTCAACTGATGTATGCCTGTGGGCTGCGCATCGGGGAGGCGGCCAAGGTCGCAATCGGCGATATCGATAACCGCAAGGGAGTGCTGCGGATCATCGGCAAAGGCAATAAGGAGCGGTGCGTCCCGCTCCCCGAGCCAATGCTTGTTAAGCTGCGCCGTCTGTGGTCGACCCACCGCAATCCGCGCTGGCTCACGCCCGATCGCAGCGGGTCCGGGCCGGTTAGCAAGAACGCGCTCTGGCGCACATTCCGCCTGGCTGTCCGCGCCGCCGGCATCAAGCGTCACGTCCATCCCCATGGACTACGCCACAGCTACGCAACACGGCTGCTTGAGCAAGGCACCGAGGCTCGCGTGGTGCAGATCTTGCTCGGCCACGTCAACATCGCAACAACGGCCGTTTATCTCCATCTGACCGAGCCCACACGCGCCTCGCTCAAAGCAACCCTCGACAAACTCATGACCGACCTGTGATCGCGACGACTGGTCGTGGTCGCACTGTCTGAGGTCTTCCGCCGGTTTGCGGACGACTATCTGTCGCAGCATAGTCTGCTGGTGCTGCCCTCGCACCGGCGTGCTATCGCCGACATCCTCGCCTGCCGAACGCACGCGCTCGGCGGGCACCTGTGGCGCTGCAATCACTGCAGCAGCGAGGTCTACTCCTATCATTCTTGCAAGAACCGTAGTTGCCCAAGATGCCATCAAGATCAGACCGAGCGCTGGATCGCGGCGCGCGAGGCCGAGTTGCTGGCATGCCCCTATTTCCACGTCACGGTCACCGTGCCGAGGGAGCTGCGCGAAGTATTACGCGCCAATCAGTGCGACGGCTACGCCGCGCTGATGAAGGCGACCGCGGAGGCCATCATCGAGCTGGCCCGTGATCGCCGCTACGTCGGCGGCACCGTCGGGGTGATGGCGGTGTTGCACACCTGGACGCAGCAGCTCGTCTACCATCCGCATGTGCATTGCCTGGTCACGGGCGGCGGTGTGTCCGATGATGGCCGCGACTGGCATCCCGCCCGCAGCAGCTTCCTGATCCCAACGCAACCGCTCGCAGTCCTTGTTCGGGCTAAAATGCGAGCTGCTCTAGCAAAACGCCGACCCGATCTGGTCCTGCCCAAGGCAGCATGGCAAAAGCCGTGGGTCACCCACTGCACAGCTTGGGGCGACGGCGCCGAGGCCGTGCTGCGCTATCTGGCACGCTATGTCTTTCGTGTGGCGATCACCGAACGCCGCATCGTCGGGCTCGATGACGACGGCGTCACCATCCGCCACAAGCATCGCGCATCGGGGCATTGGCACACAACGCGCCTCAACGGCCATGAGTTCATGCGCCGCTTCCTGCAACACGTGCTACCGAAGGGTCTGCACAAGGTCCGCTACTCTGGGCTCTGGCATCACTCTCGGCGCGATCATGCCGCGCGCGCCCGTCAGCGATTGGCACTCGATCACTCGCGCGTCGCAGGGCCGAAACAGGAGGCTGCCGAACCAGTCGCGTCAGCAAGAGATTGCTCAACCGCACCGCCGTCCTCACCACCACGGCGCTGCCCGTACTGCAAGGCTGGCCATCTCCAGCATGTACGCATGCTCTACCCTAGACAGGTGCGGGGACCATGATCCGATGCAGTGAGCGCCAGCGATTGTGGCCGCGCGTGCCGGACACGCCACGGATCGCTATTGCCCACGCCTTGCCTTTCTTGCACGCACCGGCACGCATCGGTTGGAACGCTCCGCAATCTCGCCCCCCAATCACCACATCGATCCCTCATCGCATTGCCAAAGAGCCAAAGGCGTCACCCGAAATCGCCTCGACCGTCTGAGCCTGCGCCTTAAAATTCCATAGACCCCGCTCAGGACCCAATTCCGCGCCCGCGTTCAGTCCAACCGAGTTTCTACGTCGGCTACGCTCCGCAGAAACTCATACTTCGTTGGACTGAACGGCTTCGCCGTAGGGGGTGTCGTGGATCACGGCTGGGGATATCTACTCGGGTGCCGGGACAGAGAGGTCCTGGTGTATGAACCCGAATGGAGAACAACGATGACCCCGTTGCGTCAGCGTATGATTGATGACATGCGGCTTGCTGGCTTTGCCGAGAGGACCCGGGACGTTTACATCCAAGCAGTCCGCCGGCTTGCGGCCCACTACAGGCGCTCGCCCGATGTGCTGAGCGAGGAGGAGGTTCGCACCTATCTCCTTCATCTGCGCGATGAGCGCGGCGTCGCGCGTGGCACCTTCAAGACCAATCACGGCGGAATCCGCTTCCTTTATTCGAGGACGCTCGATCGCGATTGGGCATTGTTCTCCCAAAAAAACGCGTTCGCGCGCCGAGAAAGCAGCGGCTGCCGATCGTGCTCTCCCATGCCGAAGTCCGCGCCATCTTGGTTGCGGTGCGTAATCCAATCCACAGGACCTGCTTTCAACTGATGTATGCCTGTGGCCTGCGCATCGGCGAGGCGGCCAAGGTTGCGATCGGCGATATCGAT
>DATMRM010000164.1:0-5977 GCA_035566155.1 Steroidobacteraceae bacterium
GTCGACTTGCCGGCGTTGGTGTAGCCCACCAGCGCCACCGACGGCACCGGAATCTGCGCGCGTGCACTGCGGCCGGTGTCGCGTTGCTGCTTGAGACGCTGCAGGCGGCGTGTCACTGAGCGCACGCGCGCGGCAAGCAGACGGCGATCGGTTTCGAGCTGCGTCTCGCCAGGACCGCGCAGGCCGATACCACCCTTCTGGCGCTCGAGGTGCGTCCAGCCACGGACCAGGCGACTCGACAGATGCTTGAGCTGGGCCAGTTCAACTTCGAGTTTGCCTTCGAAGCTGCGCGCGCGCTGCGCGAAGATATCCAGAATCAGACCGCTGCGATCAATCACGCGCACGCCAGTGAGCTTTTCGAGATTGCGCTCCTGGCTGGGCGACAACGGATGATCGACCAGAATGACTTCAGCGTTTTGCGATCGCCCTGCGCTGGCTATCTCTTCGGCCTTGCCACTGCCGACGAAGTAACGCGAGTCGGGTCGCTGTCGGCGTCCGGTGACGGTCGCGACCGGCTGCGCACCGGCTGAGCGGGCAAGGCGCGCGAATTCATCGAGGTCCTCGGGCCTGACCGCATCGCCAAGCCCAAGTCGCACCAGGACAGCGCGCTCACCGGCGCGCGGGCGTTCGAACATGCAACCTTCTGGATCGAGTGATCAATCGGCGGCGGGTTCGGCGGCAGCGCCCTCTTCGACCGCGAGACGTACAGCCCTTGCCGGCACGACGGTGGATATCGCGTGTTTATAGACCATCTGGCTGACAGTGTTCTTGAGCAGCACGACGAACTGATCAAAAGAGTCGATCTGGCCCTGAAGTTTGATGCCATTGACTAGATAGATCGAAACAGGCACGTGTTCCTTGCGCAGCGCGTTCAGAAACGGGTCTTGTAATGATTGACCTTTGGCCATGAGATTCTCCTTATTTTTCAACTGGTTTTGTTGCTTATAAGTGGTCGGCGCATCCGAAAGGAGTTTCGGAGCACCGCCCGCTACGACAAGTCCGTGGGGAGGAAGCACAGGTGTTTCATTCTATCACCGAGCGCTGGGTCGGTCATGCGCGCAACGACTCTCAATCTCGGCTCCAACGCGGATTGCCTGCCCGTGAGACTGCGCCGTGAGCGTAATCATTCCCTGTTCTCGCCGTAACCAAGTCATCTGACGCTTGGAGAGTTGCGCCGTTGCGACTACCGCCTGCTCGCTCGCCTCCTCGAGGCTGCAGTCCCCCCGGCAAAATCGCCAAATCTGTCGATATCCCACCGCCCGCATCGCCGGGTGACGCTCGCTCAGATCCCCACGCGCCTGCAAGGCGCGCACTTCCTCGACCAGACCCGCTTGCAACATGTCTTGAAAGCGCAACGAAAGGCGTTGCCGCAATTCAGTACGCGAATCAGGCAGCAACGCGTAGCGCAACCATTGAAATTCATCGCGTGCGCCGTGAGTACGTCGCTGCCATGCACTGATTGGAATGCCTGTCAGACGGTACACCTCCAGTGCGCGCTGAATACGCTGAGCATCATGGCTTGCGATATGCGCGGCAGCCTCGGGATCGACTCGCTCCAGTTCAGCATGCATCGCCGGCCATCCGCAGCGTACGGCCTCGGCGTCAATTGTCTGACGCATCGGGGAAGATGCGGCCGGAAGTGTCGCCAATCCGTCGTGCAATGCGCGCAAGTAAAGCATCGTCCCGCCCACCAGCAGCGGAACTCGACCCCGCCCATGGATCGCATCGATCGCGATCCGGGCATCGCGCACGAAGTCGCCGGCCGAATAGCTTTCACACGGATTACGGATATCGATCAAGTGATGCGGTACCCGAGCCCGCACAGCCCGCGAGGGCTTCGCAGTGCCGATGTCCATCCCGCGGTAGACCTGCGCCGAATCCACACTGACGATCTCGAGCGGCCGGCGTTGCGTCAGATAGTCGGCCAGTTGCAGTGCCAGCTCACTTTTACCGGTCCCGGTGGGTCCGGTCAGAACCACGAGCAGCGGCCGCGCCGCGGCCATGGGCTAGCGACCTCGCAGAAACAGCTGATCGATTTCGCGCAGCGTCAGGCGCAACCACGTCGGCCGGCCGTGATTGCATTGACTGGCTCGGTCGGTCTGTTCCATCTGGCGCAGCAGCGCGTCCATCTCGCCGAGCGACATCGTGCGCTGACCGCGAATCGCTGATCGACAGGCGATGCTGCCAAGGATGCGATGGGCGGCAGCGTCGAGGTGATGGCTTCCCGCCTCGCCGGTGAGTTCGCGTCCGAGCTGCGCCAGCATTGCCACGATATCGCTGCGCATGAGCAGCGCCGGCACCCTGCGCACCACCAGGCTGTGTGGCGTGTAGCGCTCCAGTTCGAATCCGACACGCTCGAACTGCGCGCCTGCCAGCAGCAGCGCTTCGACCTCGTGCTCGGCCGCCGTGACGGTCAGCGGCTCGAGCAGCGACTGCGAAGCCGGCGTGCTGCCGTCGTATTGCGACTTGAGCTGTTCATACAGCACGCGTTCGTGCGCGGCATGCGTGTCTACCACGATCATGCCTTCCGGTGTCTGCGCCAGGATGTACAGGCCGTGAAGCTGAGCGATCGCAGTTCCGAGCGGACGCTCCAGTTCCCGCCCAGGCTGCAGCTCCGCAATGCGCGCTGTGGCCGGGGCTGCGGCGTAGCTTTGAAATGCAGCCGTGGCGCTGACGCCTGCGTACAGGCGCAGTGGCATGGCCGTCGGCGCAGTGCTCACGGCGAGCGCCGGCGGCGATGGCAGCGCCGTCGCCGAGGGGATGGCCTGCGCCGGTCGGGTGACCGCGAGCGCTCGCTCGATGCAACGAAAAACCCCATCGTGTACGGCGCGCGTATCGCGAAAGCGCAATTCGAGCTTGGTCGGATGCGCATTGACATCGACCAGCCGCGGATCGAGCGTCAGGTAGAGCACGTAGGCCGCATGACGCCCATGGTAGAGCACGTCGCGGTAACCCAGGCGCACAGCGTTGCCCAAAAGTCGGTCACGCACAGCGCGGGCATTCACGAACCAGTACTGCATGTCGGCCTGTGCGCGCGAGGCGGTCGGAAGGCCAAGCCATCCGGTCAGCTGCATCGGTCCGGCGATTTGTTCGATCGCGATCGCGCGACTGCGAAACTGCGGTCCGACAATCCGATCCAACCGCATCTCGATCTGCTCCGACGATACTGCAGCGGGCAGATCCAGCACCTCGCGGCCGTTGTGCTTCAGCCGCAGCGCCACCTTGGGCTCGGACAGGGCCAGACGCTCGACCTGGCGCAGGATGTGAGCAAACTCGGTGCCCTCACTGCGGACGAATTTGCGACGCGCCGGCACGTTGTAGAACAGATCGCGCACTTCCACGCTGCTGCCCACGGGATGGGCGGCCGGCTTGAGGTCCGAGCGCTCGCCGCCTTCAACACTGAGCTCGTTTGCTTGCGCAGCCTCGCGCTGGCGCGACACCAGGCGCACACGCGCCACCGATGCGATCGAAGGCAGCGCTTCGCCGCGAAAGCCGAAGCTGGCGATACCCTCCAGATCATCCAGCGTCGCAATTTTGCTGGTCGCGTGGCGCTCGATTGCCAGTGACAGATCCGCAGCGTCCATACCGCTGCCGTCGTCTCGGACGCGGATCAATCCCAGGCCGGCGCGCTCGACGTCGATCTCGATGCGCGTTGCGCTGGCATCGAATGCGTTCTCGATCAGTTCTTTGACCACCGACGCGGGGCGTTCGATGACTTCGCCAGCGGCGATCTGATCGATCAGGTTGGCCGGAAGAACTTGTATCGGCATGGGCGCTTAGGCTCAAAGCGCACAGTGTACGAGTCAGAAGCCTCCGCGCGCGAGGCCCGTATCGCCGGCGAGATGCTCGGACGCGTGGGCGTACAGGCTGCCTTCCGGCGGGAACTTGCGGAAGTAGCTGTCGATACCGCTGAAGATCGCATCGGCCAGCCGTTCCTGCTCAACCGGCGTGCGCAGTTTTCGCTCCTCGAGCGGATTGGAAATGTAGGCAGTTTCAACCAGCATCGAGGGGATATCGGGCGACTTGAGCACCACGAAAGCGGCCTGCTGTACCTCGTGTTTTCGCACTGCTCCAACCCGATCGAGCGCACCGAGCACACGATCGGCGGCCTCCACACTCTGTCCGATCGCCGCGTTCTGCGACAGATCCAGCAGCACCGAGCGCACATCGGGGCGCTGCTCGTGAAGCGAGATACCACCTTTGAGATCGGCCGAATTCTCCTGGTCAGCGAGCAGCCTCGCCGCCTCGCTCGAGGCACCGCGCTCGGACAGGATATAGACCGAGGCACCCGACACCTCGCGATCGCGGATCGCATCGGCATGGATCGAGACAAACATGTCGGAATGCGCCGCTCGGGCGCGCGCGATGCGGTTCGGCAATGCGACGAAGTAGTCGCCGTTGCGTGTCAGGGCCGCATGCATTCCAGGCTCCCGATCGATGCGCTCGGCCAGCGCCCGCGCGATCGCAAGCGTCACATCCTTCTCGTGCGTGCCGGTCATACCGGTCGCGCCCGGGTCGTCGCCACCGTGGCCGGCGTCGACCGCAATGATGATGTCGCGCTCACCCTGCGGGGCATGCGCTGCCCTGATGGCTGCAGCCGGCGTCGCACTGGCTGGCGCCGCGGCCGAGGCAACGGCGCTGCGCGGGACGGAGGCCTTAGGTGCCGCGGCCAATGCGGGCGCTGCCGGCAGTACATGGCCGAACGCAATCTGCAGTCGGTAGCGCTCCGCGACGAGGCTGGGTTGCAGATGAGCGGCGGTGGGCTTGCGCAGTTCCACCACCAGTCTCAATTGCTCGCCCTTCCTACCCGAGCGAATCGACACCACAGGACCCGAACCCGACGGCGGCGGCAATTTTGCGCGACGCGTGGTCGCTGGCAGATCGATGACCAGTCGTTCAGGGTTGTGCAGACGGAAGAGGTGCTGTGCGACCGGGGCTGACAGCGAGAGCGTCAGCAGTGCTCCGCGCTCATCGCCTTGAAGGCCGATCGACTCCAATCGAGCGGGCGGTGCATCGCGCGCGAACGCAAGAGGACTTCCGGCGAACAGCCCGAGTATCCAAGCCCAGCGATGAATTCGGTACAAGCGGCGCGCTCCCCTACGCCAAGGCCTGCGGGACTGTATTCCGATCTTCTATTAATTTCAATGATTATTAATCAGATACGCGCGATATCTAAGTCTTAACCTCAGCCATCATCGCTGGATTCATCGCAGCCAGCCACACCTGACCGGCATCGCTCTCGGCCCGGGCGCTGGCACTTCGCGCCGGCTGCGTCGTGAGCTCCACCCGAAGATCCGCCGATGGCAGGGCCGAACCGCCGCGCTCGGGCCATTCGATCAGCAACAGGGTCTGACAGTTCAGATAGTCGCGTAGCCCCAGGGTCTGAAGCTCCGTCGGGGCACTGAGTCGATACAGGTCGATGTGCACCGCCGGGTGCGCTCCGGCCTGATACAGCTCGATCAGGGCGTAGCTCGGACTGCGAACCGGTTCGGTCACGCCGAGCTCATGCAACAGTGCCGAGGCCAGCGTGGTCTTGCCAGCTCCCAGCTCACCGCACAGGTACAGCACACGCGCCGTGCTGTCGCTCCAGGGACAGCTGCGCGCCAGCGCTCTGCCGAGCTGCTCGGTGCATTGCACCTGCGGCAGCGGCCATACCGGGCTCATCGACGCAGATTGACGAAGCGATTGAGGGCTTCCGCCAATTCAAGTGCCAACACGCCGCGCTGGCGATCGCGTGCGATGTCATCGCCCGCCAATGCGTGCGCCATGACGCCCGCACGCGCCGCAAGCCAGGGGTCATGACACTGTCCGAGAATGCCGGCGATCGCGCCGGTCAGCACGTCCCCCATTCCGGCGGTGGCCATGGCTGGATTGCCGCGCTCGCACAGTCCATAGATCGGATCGGGCGCATTGGCATCGTCGGTGTTGTCGGAGGCTTCCAGCACTCCGACCAGTGTGCCGGCGCCTTTCAGCACGA
>DATMRM010000165.1:0-4019 GCA_035566155.1 Steroidobacteraceae bacterium
CGCGTACTCCAATGCGTACCCCCATCGGCCGGCTTGCTATGCAATGTCGTGTTGATCAGTTCGGCCACGGGCTCGTCGTCCACGCTGCGCGGTCGGCCCGGCCGCAGTTCATCGTACAAACCAGCAATGCGCTGACGCGCATAGCGGCCGCGCCATTTGTTCACCGTGCCGCGGTTGATCCCAAGCTTCAAGGCAACCGCGGTGCTGGCCCTGTCATCCCCTTCGCACGCCAGCCCTATGCGTGCTCTCAATGCGAGCGCTGCCGGCAGCGAGCGCGATCTGGCCATCGAGCTCAGTTCCGTTCGCTCCGCTTCGCTGAGCTCGATCGTGGTCGTGCGTGTGTGGGCGTTGGGCATGAGGCACCTCCTAGGATGCCTCAAACCCTGCACTTCTTGTGCCTACGAATTAATGGGACAGGACACTAGCGGCCGCGCAGCGCGCCGCAGGTCCGGATGCGGAAGCCGCGGCGTTTCCTGCCTTGACGGTGCCATCGGCGACGAGCTGATCATAAGCGACCTGCTCGAGGGCTTCGACCTGCGGCGGGGACAATCCCAGTTCGAAGCCCGAGCATTCCTTGCCACCCAGCGTACGAGGGTCCTGACCGGTAATCGTGCCAAACACGACCAGGGCTTCGAGGTAATAGCCGTAGGTGCTGGCGTGATAGCCGTCGAAGGTCCACAGATCCAGCTTGTTGGCATCGATGCCGTCATAGGGATTGGAGTCCGCGACGCCGGTGCGGATGGCACGCATCCACGCATCGCCAACCGAGGCCACCAGCGTCTTCTTCCCGGGGATTGCAGCCGCCGCTTGCGCATACCCCTGGTGCAGATCCTGCGCCATGACATCGATGGACTTGCCGAAGTAGGCGCCCTTTGAGTCGTAGGTCTGATCCGCGCGCGGCCAGGTTTCGGTCAGACGCAGCTCGACCGCGGGGTTCTTGGAGCGCAGCAGCTCGGCCATCTGCCTGGCGCTGCTGATGAGCGTCGCAGGATCACCTGGCTTGGTCCGGTCCAGCATGCTGAAACCGTGCATCACGACAGCATCCCAGCCGCGCTGAGTCAGGACATCCCGTTTGTTCTGCAGATGCCAGTCGATGCCGATGCCCGGATGAGTTTCCAGATAGACGTCGTAGTTGAGACCGGCTTCCGTGGTAAACGCCTTGAACAGCGCGGGCACGCCTCCGATACCTTCGTTGTTGAGGTCGGTCACGCTGTCTGCACGATAAAAGCGCACCGGCGAACCGTACCCGAAGGTAAAACTGTTACCGATGAAAAGGATGTTGCTGGCAAAGCCATTTTGCGCAATCGCGGAAGCGGCCACGGCAACGCAGGCCAGCGCAAGCGACCATCGACGACGTATCATGTAACGATACTAGTCAAGAGCGGGGGTACTCGGCAATGTTGGTACCGAGTTCGCCAGAGTCCACGCGGATCATGGACAGCCTCAAGCGACTCATGGAATCGCGAGGCATCACCTATGCAGAGCTGGCCCGACGGATCCGCTCGAGCTCCGATACGGGCAGGTGCGAATCGGCCCGGGCCCTTGAGCCGCTGGCGATACGGTGATGTCTGCCCGGGTTTCTCAACAATCGGTGGAATCACGCCTTCAAGCTGGTGTACGCCTGGCGCGTTCGCTCAGAACATGGTTTCCGGTTAACATTCTGTCTACTCAGATGAAAGGCTAGTAACGCCCGTCCAAGACGGGCGTTGCTCGATAGGGGGCCGGTCGACATGCGTCATGTGTTCGCAGCGCTTGGGTTGATGCTGGCAGCAGGCAGCGTTTGGGCGGGCCAGGCGCCCGCATTTACCAGCGAGCAACTCTCCGCCTACCCGCTCAACAACTGGCTCACCAACGGTGGCACGATCTTCAATCAGCGCTACTCGCCGCTGAACGAGATCAACACGGGCAACGTCGCCAAGCTCAAAGCCGACTGGCGCGTGCATCTGAATGGTTCGGGTGTGGGCCCGCCCTATTCGGGCGAGGCGCAACCGATCGTCTACGACGGGGTCATCTACATTCCAACGGGTGCGGATGATGTCTTTGCACTCGATGTGGAGAGCGGCAAGCAACTCTGGGTATACCAGTCCGGACTCGACAAGAAGGTGAGCACGGTGTGTTGCGGCTGGACCAGCCGCGGCGTCGGCCTGGGCGACGGCAAGGTGTTTCTGGGACGGTTGGATGGCAAGCTGGTGGCGCTCGATCAGCGCACCGGCAAGGAGGTCTGGTCGGTACAGGCAGAGCGCTGGGAAGATGGTTTCACGATCACCAGCGCACCGCTGTACTACGACGGTATGGTGATCACCGGTTTCGCCGGCTCGGAATTCGCGTCGCGTGGCCGGGTGCGCGCCTTCAGTGCGAAAGACGGCAAATTGCTGTGGACGTTCTATACCGTTCCAGGGCCTGGTGAGTTGGGTCACGATACCTGGCCGCAGGACGGCGGCGCCTGGGAGCATGGCGGTGCGACCGTCTGGCAGACGCCCGCGGTCGATCCGAAACGCGGGCTGCTGTACTTCTCGACTGGCAATCCTGGACCTGATTTCAACGGCAGCGGGCGCAAGGGCGACAATCTGTTCACGGTTTCCATCGTCGCGCTGGAAGCCAAAACCGGCAAATACCGCTGGCACTTTCAGCAGGTGCATCACGACCTGTGGGATTACGACTCACCCAGTCCGGTGGTGTTGTTCGATATCGATCTGAACGGCAAGCATCGTGAGGCGATCGCGGAAATCGGCAAGACCGGTTGGGTCTACATTCTGGATCGCGTCACAGGCAAGCCGCTGGTCGGCATCGATGAGCAAGCTGTTCCGCAGGATGCGCGCCAGCAGACCGCCGCCACGCAGCCGTTCCCCGTCGGGGATCCGGTGGTGCCGCATGAGATCGACATTCCGCCGGCTGGCTTCAGGCTCGTGAACGACGGCAAAATCTTCACGCCCTATTGGGACACCATGATCGTTGCCAAGCCGGCGCCACTGGGCGGCACCAACTGGCCACCGAGTTCGGTCGATCCACGCCAGGGGTACATGTTCGTCTGCTCGAACGACGGCATGGGACGTTTCAAGGTTGCGGAAGCCAAGAATCCGAAGAGCGGCTCCATCTATCTCGGTGGCTTGTTCGGCTATGCGGATATACCGATGACCGGCATTTTCGCGGCGGTCGATTTGCGCACCAACAAGATCGTCTGGCACCAGCGCTGGAAGGACACCTGCTACAGCGGTTCCGCCGCGACGGCCGGTGATCTGGTGTTCACCGGCCGCAATGATGGTCGATTCGTGGCACTTGACTCACGCAATGGCGATGTTCTCTGGGAATATCAGACCGGTGCAGGCGTCAACGCCACAGCCAGCTTGTTTCAGTACAAAGGTCACGAGAAGGTGGTCGTCTACTCCGCCGGCAATATGTTTGGCGGCACTCCGCCGGGCGACAGTGTGTACCTGTTCTCGCTCGATGGTACGCTCGGACCGCAGGCTCCGCCGGCGCCGGCAAACACGAAAGTTGCGACGGTGTCAGCGAAGGAGGCGGACACCCACAATGGTTCGCAAGTGTTCGCGCACAACTGCGTGGCGTGTCATGGCGAGGAGGGCAAAGGCGGTCATGGCGGCGGCCCGGACATTACTGCGATGACCTCACCCGACGTAGTCGCCACCGCCGTGACGAACGGCAAGAACAAAATGCCGCCGTTCTCGCAGGCGCTGTCGCCGAATGATATCCGTGATGTGTCGGTGTTCGTCGCCGCCGAGCTAGGCAAAGATAGCGTCAAACACTAATACCACCGAGGTTTCAAGCTGGCGCTGCGAGATGGTCCAGTACGATCGAAGCAATGCCGGTGTCTGATCGGGCGGTACCAGTGTGAAACCGTGTCGGCGGTAGAAGTCGATGGCCCAGGTTGCCACCGCCCAGGTGTCCACCAGGATAGGCCGCGAACTGCGTCCGCACAGAAACCTCAGCAGTGCGCTGCCGATGCCGCGCTGCTGACTGGCTGGTAATACGTAGGCGTGCCGAATCAGATCGACATCACGCAC
>DATMRM010000166.1:0-7062 GCA_035566155.1 Steroidobacteraceae bacterium
TCTTGCGTCCGACACCCGGCAACGACTCGAGTTGTTCGCGCTCGCGCGGTACCTCGCCGCCGTACTTCTCCACCAGAATCCTGCAGGCGGCAAGGATGTTCCTGGCCTTGGCGTTGTACAGCCCGATGGTCTTGATGTAGCGCTTGAGGCCGGTGAGCCCGAGTTTGAGGATCGCTTCGGGCGTGGCGGCCACCGGAAACAGCTTGGCGGTCGCAACGTTGACGCCTTTGTCGGTCGCCTGAGCGGATAGGATCACTGCGATCAGCAGCTCAAACGGGGAGCTGAACGCCAGCTCAGATTGAGGCGACGGATTGGCTGCGCGCAGATGTTCGAATATCTGTCGTACGTGGCGTGGCGTCATCGCGAGCGCACCGCGAGCGAATGTGCGGTGCGCTTGCGCTCAGCCAGCAATCGGGCCTTGTCCTGGGTCTCGCGCTCGGCCCGGGCGCAGTGTGCCTGGTAGCGGCTGCGGTTCTCCAGCCGGCTCGGTGCCGGTTCACCTGGGCTGCGCGGCCGCATCTCAATACAGTCGACCGGGCAGGCGTCGATACAAAGCTCGCACCCGGTACAGGCAGACTCGAGCACCGTGTGCAGATATCGGTGCGCACCGATGATCGAATCCACCGGGCACACGGGCAGGCAGCGCGCACAGCCGATGCATTCCCTCGCATCGATGGCCGCGACGCCCGGATCCTCCTCGCTTCCGCAGGACGGATCGAGCGGCAGCACCTCCCGCCCCAGCAGACTCGCGAGGGCTGCGATCCCGGGCGCGCCGCCTGGCGGGCAGCGGTTGATGCCAGTGCTGCCGTCGGCCAGCGCCTGTGCGTACGGGCGGCAGCCTTCGAAGCCGCACCGGGTGCACTGAGTCTGTGGCAGCAGGGCATCGATGGTGTTAACGTCGTTCTGGTGTTCGCTCAACTGTGTGTGCCTGTCAGAATTCCCTCTTTGGTCAACTGCGGCACCAGCGCGCGAGAAATCCCTTCCGTCACGCTCTTGGCGGAACTCGGATCGACGCTGCGGGTCACGGCAGTCCATATTAGTTTGCCGCCAGACGCATCGATCGTATAGACATCGGTTTGATAGTCAGTCAGCGTGTCCGATTCCACGTAGCCCGGGCCCCATGCGCCCCAGCCCCACGGCCGCCAGCAGCAGTCCCATGGGCCCCAACCGCCGTAGGCCGTGACGTGCTGCCCGGCGCGAACGAAGTGCGTCGCGACGACCCCATCGAACGCATCGCGCGTGGCCATTGCGGTCAGCTTTTCTGGGGAGGGGGCCTGATCGGGGAATACCTGATAGGACGCTTCCGCCTGAACGGCATGCTTGGCGAGCGCGGCCACCATCGCCTCTTCCCAGAGGCGTCGTCGCCCCTGATCGCGTTGGACGCTGACGACCAGTACCTTGTGCAGAGCGGGTCCGGCAAAGCCGGGATCCCTCCAGTGCTCGACAATGCTGGTGCTGACACAGGCGCTCAGGGAAATAAGGATCGCGGTGGTGATCAGGGTTCGGATGGAACGACGCATGGCGAGCCTCGCAACAGTGGCAAAATGCACTGAATGTTTCCCAAGGTAACACCCGTTGTCCGGGCGCTCCTATACGTCAACTTCATCGTCTATGCAGCGCAAAGGTTGACAGGATACGGCGACGCTCTGCTGCAGTATTTTGCCCTATGGCCGCTGGGGACCCCTGCCTACGGGCAGGCGCCCTTTGAGCCCTGGCAACTGGTCACCTACGCTTTTCTGCACGATCCGGCCAACCTGATGCACATCGCGAGCAACATGTTCGCCCTGTGGATGTTCGGTCCTGCCGCTGAGTGGGTGCTGGGTTCGCGGCGATTTGGTTTTTACTACCTGCTGTGTGTGATCGGAGCAGCGCTGGCGGAGCTGCTGATCGTTCCGGCGATGTATGCGCAGGGCGGCGGCGTGACGATCGGCGCCTCGGGTGGAGTCATGGGGCTGCTGGTGCTGTTCGGACTGGTGTTTCCCCGGCAGCGTATCTTTCTGTACTTCGCCATTCCGATGCCTGCCTGGATCTTCGTGACACTGTATGGAGTGTTCGAACTGTGGCTGGGCGTCTTCGGCAGCAGTGACAGCGTGGCCCATTTTGGCCATCTGGGCGGGATGGCCACCGGGGTGGTGCTGTTCCTGTTCTGGCGCAACTATATTCGCGGCCGCGTGGCCGGGCCCGCCCGGCCTAAGTGACTTTCATTCCTGGCTGGGCGCCCGAATCGGCATCCAGCAGGAAGATGCCTGCCGAGTCATCGTCGGTGCTCGCACACAGCACCATGCCTTGCGACACTCCGAAGCGCATCTTGCGCGGCGCGAGATTCGCGACCATGACCACCAGCCGACCGGTCAATTGCTCGGGCTGGTAGCTGCCGCGAATCCCGGAGAAGACAGTGCGGTGTTCACTTCCCAGATCGAGCGTCAGATTCAGCAGCTTGCTCGATCCTTCGACGGCCTGCGCCAGCAGCACACGCGCCACGCGCAGATCCACTTTGGCGAAGTCATCGATGCTGATGGGGGCTGCGGCCTTGGCAGTCGCGGCAGGTGCCGAGGCTGGGGCGGGCGATGCCGCAGGCGCATCGGACGGCTTGTCAATCAGCGTCGCCACGCTCGCGGCATCCAGTCGCGTGGCGAGCGGCTGATACGCTGGCAGAGGACTGCCGAGTAGCGGCTGATCGATGGCGCCCCAGCGGGTGAAATCCGCACCCAGCCAGCGCCCGGCCGACTGCGCAATCCGCGGCAGCACCGGCGCCAGATAGCTCATCAGAACTCGAAACAGATTCAGCCCCTGCGTGGCGATCGCCCGCACTTGCGGCTCGCGCCCGGGCTCCTTGGCGAGCGCCCACGGTTTTTGCTGATCGATATAGCGATTGGCGCGGTCGGCCAGTTCCATGATTTCGCGGATCGCCGTGCCGTATTCGCGCGTTTCGTAAAGCTCGGCGATGCGCTCGCCCGCTGCAGTGAACTGCTGATAGAGCGCCGGGTCAGGCAGTTGCGGCGCGAGCTTGCCGTCGCCGCGTTCGATGAACACAGCGCAGCGGCTGGCAATGTTGACGAACTTTCCGATCAGATCGGAATTGGTGCGTGCGACGAAGTCATCGAGGCTGAAGTCGATGTCTTCGATGTTGCCGGCGAGTTTCGCCGCGAAGTAATAGCGCAGCGGCTCAGGCGGCAGGCGCTCCAGATAGCGCTGTGCGGTGATGAAGGTGCCGCGCGACTTGGACATCTTCTGGCCGTTGATGGTCAGGAATCCGTGTGCCAGCACCTGTGTGGGCCGGCGCAGGCCAGCCCCCTGCAGCACCGCCGGCCAGAACAGCGTATGAAAGTAGCTGATGTCCTTGCCGATGAAATGATAGAGCTCGGTGGCCGTTTCGGACTTCCAATACTCGTCGAACGAAGCGCCGTGCCTGGCGCGCCACGCCTCGAAGCTGCCGATGTAGCCGATGGTGGCATCCCACCACACGTAAAAGTACTTGCCCGGTGCGTCCGGAATCTCGAACCCGAAGTAGGGCGCATCGCGCGAGATGTCCCAGTCCTGCAGCCCCGCATCCAGCCACTCGCGCAGTTTCGCGCGCACGGCACTGTCCGGGCTCGCCTGCATCACGTATTCGCGCAACATCTTGTCGAACGCGTTCAGCTTGAAAAACAGGTGTTCCGAGTTGCGCCACACGGGCTTGGTCTGACTGACCGTGGAGATCGGGTCGATCAGGTCGGCAGGTGTGTAGGTCGTACCGCATACCTCGCACGCGTCCCCATATTGGTCGGGCGACTTGCAGTTCGGGCAGGTGCCGCGCACGAACCGATCCGGCAGGAACATCCCGGCGGTCTCATCGTAAGCCTGCCGCACCGAGCGCCGGTCGATGTAACCCGCATCACGCACCCGGCTATAGATCTCGTAGGTGAAGCGGCGGCTCTCGGGCGCATCGGTAGAGTGGTACTGGTCGAATCCGATCAGAAACCCGGCGTAGTCACGCTGATGTTCCTGCGCACTGCGCGCGACCAGCTGCTGCGGTGTGATGCCTTCCTGCTGGGCCCGGATCATGATCGGTGTGCCGTGGGTGTCCTCGGCGCAGCAGAAAATGCAGTCATTGCCGCGCATTTTCTGCAGTCGCACCCAGACGTCGGTCTGCACTGACTCGATGATGTGACCCACATGCAGCGGGCCATTGGCATAGGGCAGGGCGTGAGTAACGAGAATTTTTCGCGGCATGCCCGACATTATTGCATGGCCGATACGCCGCGGCTGCCGGCCGGGAAGGCTAGTGTTCGGCTTTGTGCTGTTCGAAGCGGGTCTTGTTGATCGACTTCTTGTAGGCCTCGGCCCCGCTGACCTGCCCCGAATCAAACAGCTGTTGGATCGCGGCATCCATGGTTCGCATTCCCATCTGACCGCCGGTCTGCATGACGTTCTCGAGCTGGTCGAGCTTTCCTTGACGGATCAGGTTGGCGGATGCGGGCGTATTGATCAGGATCTCCAGCGCCGCGACGCGCCCTGTGCCGTCGGCCTTCTTGAGCAGTTGCTGCGAAATCACGCCGCGCAGCGACGTGGACAGCATGGTCCGCACGTGCAGCTGCTTGTCAGACGGAAATGCGTTGACCATTCGATCCACGGTCGGTGCAGCGCCATTGGTGTGCAGCGTACCCATCACCAGAATGCCCATCTCGGCGGCCGTGACCGCCATGCTCATGGTCTCCAGGTCGCGCAGCTCACCGACCAGGATGACATCGGGATCCTCACGCAACGCTGAAAGCAGGGCGGCGCCGAAGCTGGCCGCATGCACGCCGATCTCGCGCTGGCTCACGAGGCAATTGCGCCGGGGATGCACGAACTCGATCGGATCTTCGACCGTGAGGATATGGCCTTTCACGCGCTTGTTGATATCGTCGATCATCGCTGCGAGCGATGTGGATTTGCCGGAACCGGTCTTGCCCGTCACGAGGATCAAACCACTCACTGCGTGGCACAGCTGCCGGATCGCAGTCGGCATATTGAGCTGGTCGAGCGTCAGCGCCTGTGAAGGGATGGCCCGAAACACGGCTCCCATGCCATTGAGCTGACGCATGACATTGACACGAAATCGTCCCTTGCCCTCGAGCGTGTAAGCGAAATCCGCGCCATCCTTGCTCTCGAAGCGCTCCAGCGCCTTGCGCGGCATGATTTCGTAGATTGCCGCCTTGCAGGCCTCAGGCGCGGTCGGTTCTGCGCGCAGCGGCGAAAGATCGCCGTGCAGGCGTATGCGGGGCGGATCGCCAGCAATGAAGTGCAGATCCGATCCGCGGCGTTTGAGGATCTCTTCCAGCAGGGAGTCGATCTGCGCCACGCTTTAGCTGCCTGTTTGTGACATCGCAGCCGCCGGCAACTCGCGTGGTATCAGCGTCGGATCCGTCACGAATTTCTGGAACAGTCGCTTGTCGCTCGCGTAGACCACTGCATCATCCGGATCGATCTCTTTCTTCTCGAGTGACTGCAACAGCGCCTGATCGAACATCTGCATACCGAATTCCTTGCCCATCTGCAGCTGGCTCGGAATCTGGTGCGTCTGATCGGTAGAAATCAATTTGCCGATTGCCTTGGTGGTTACCATGACCTCCACGACGGCGCGCCGTCCGCGGCCGTCCGCGGTCTTGACGAGAATCTGCGTGACTACGGCGAGCAGGCTCTGCGACAGGAAGCTCTTGGTCTGCTCGCGCTCCTCGGCGGGCAGAGCATCGATCATGCGATCGATGGTCTTGACCGCGCTGGTGGTATGCAGTGTTCCCAGCACGAGGTGGCCGGTTTCTGCAGCGGTCATCGCCATACGAATGGTCTCCGCATCGCGCAACTCGCCGACCAGGATCACATCGGGATCCTCGCGCATCGCGGCGCGTACGCCTTCGGCGAAACTCGGGATGTGTGTACCGAGTTCGCGCTGAATGACCTGGCTGCTCTTGCTGCGGTGGACGAACTCGATCGGATCCTCGAGGCTGATGATATTGACGGGCCTGGTGCTGTTGAGCAGATCGATCATCGCGGCCAGAGTGGTGGACTTGCCTGTGCCGGTCGAGCCGGTGACCAGGATCATTCCCTGGTGGTAGTCACAGAGCTTGGTAACGATGGGCGGCAGTCCGAGCTGCGCCAGATTCGGAACCTCGGTGGGAATCGCCCGGAACGCTGCGCCCACGCCGGTGTCCTTGCGATAGACGTTGACGCGAAAGCGTCCGCCTTCGGCCGACACATACGAGAAGTCCAGATCGTTGCCCCGCAGAAAGTGCTCCTGCTGGCTGGGGGTCAGGATCTCGGTAACGTAGCTCTCGAGCTCGGTATCCCGAAGGTCACGAAATTTGATCGGGACCAGGTCACCGTGCATCCGCAGCATAGGCGGGACGCCTACGGCCAAATGGATGTCGGAGCACCCCTGCTGGGTGCCGAGTTTTAGGAACGCATCAACACGCGCCACGGCTGGTTACCCTGAACCCTCTGGAGCCTATGCCCCCCTGTCGAGTCCTAAGCTATACCCCGTAAAGGCCCGTCGCATCAACAGATTGGGACCTGAAACTTGACTCAGTGCACGAACTTAGGGGATTTCGCCCGGAACCTCAGGAGCTTACAGGAAACGCTCTAGGGCGCCCTTCAGTTCTTCCATGGTTTGGAAGCGCTTGGCCTTGTCGACCGCCATGGCTTTGACCACGACTTCCGCCAGGTTGGCGCTGAGGGTTGGATTGATCTCCTGGGGGGCACGCGCCTTACCCTGAACGTGCTGATACATGACCGCCATGTGGTCGCCGCGGGAGTAGGGCGGCACTCCGGTCAGCATCTCGTACATCATCACGCCGAGCGCATAGATGTCGGCCCGCTCGTCCACCTTGCGACCGAGGATCTGCTCAGGTGCCATGTACTTGGGGGAGCCGATGACGTAGCCGGTCCGTGTCAGCTGGGTGTCGCCCTCACGCTGCGCTGCCGCCACGCCGAAGTCCACGATCTTGACCAACGCATCATCGTTGATCAGTACATTGGCGGGCTTCAGGTCGCGATGCACGATTCCAACCTGGTGCGCGACAGTCATACCCGTGGAAATGTCGA
>DATMRM010000167.1:0-4470 GCA_035566155.1 Steroidobacteraceae bacterium
CGCAATGATTCCGCTGGCAACGCTGCTTTCGCCAGTCAAAGATAGCGGCCGCCAGTCCACGCCGATGCATTGATGGCATTTCCCACTGTCGAGAGTCGACGTCATGAATTTCGTAAAGCTTCAAATTGCTGCGGCCGCCGCGCTGCTGGCTGGATGTACCGTAGGACCCAACTTTATGCGGCCGGAAGCCAAGCTGCCGACGAACTGGTGCGCGTCGGCATGTCAAGCGAACGAGGCCGGCCAGAGTCGCGTGACCTCACAGCCTGTCACTTCGGCCTGGTGGACCTCGTTCAACGATCCAGAATTGCTAAACCTGGAGAATGCTGTTGCTGGTGCCAACCTTGATCTCAAGGTTGCATCACTCAGGCTTGCCGAGAGCCGCGCGACGCGCACCGTCACGGCGGCGGACCGGTATCCTTCCGTCGAGGCCAATGCCGGCGTCACCCGCGAACGCTCGAGTGCCAATGGCATTTTGAGTTCCGCGGGTACGCTGGCTCAAACGCCCAATCCGGCTACGGCTGCAAACGGGAATAACGGGCTGACGGTAACCCCCAATCAGGGTACTAATGCGTCTCCCTTTAACGTCTTCCAGGTGGGTTTTGACGCGTCGTGGGAACTGGACCTCTGGGGCCGGGTGAGTCGAGAAGTCGAAGCTGCCGACGCATCCGTCGAGATTCAGGCCGATGCGCGTCGCGACCTGTTGCTGTCGACCATGGCCGAAGTCGCACGCGACTATATCCAGCTACGCGGCACTCAATCCGACTACACCATCACGCTCGAGAACCTGAACGCCGCCAAAGACATTGAAAGGGTCACACGCGAGCAGAACGCTCACGGACTCGCAACCGAGCTGGATGTCGCTCAAGCAGCGTCCGAAGTATCGAGAGAGGCCGCTCTTGTCCCTCAACTGAAACAGCAGGAGGAAGAGACCATCAATCGCCTTAGCTTCCTGCTTGGCGAAGCCCCTGGTGCGCTGCGAGCTGAGCTTGAATCCAGCAAGCCGGTGCCGCCAACGCCACCGGTGGTCCCTATCGGCATCCCGTCAGAACTGGCGCAGCGCCGGCCGGACATTCGAGAGGCTGAGGCAACGCTGCATCAGGCAACCGCGGAAGTTGGCGTCGCAACGGCAGACTTCTATCCGAGAATCACCCTCTCGGGCAGTGCCAGTCTGCAGGCACTCCAGTTCAGTCAACTGGGAGATTGGGCGTCTCATCAGTTTGCAATCGGTCCATCGATTACTTTGCCGATCTTTGAGGGTGGGCGATTGAAGGGTACGCTCAACCTTCGCAAATTGCAGCAGCAGGAAGCAGCAGTTACTTACCAGAGGGTCGTGCTATCTGCGTGGCACGAGATCGACAACGCCCTGACGCAATATTCATCGCAACAGCTCCGCCGCGACCAACTGGAAGCAGCCGTCAAGGACGATCAAAGGGCACTCCGCCTGGCTCAGGCGCAATACGTTGCCGGTACAGGCCCATTCCTTCAGGTGCTCGATGCACAGCGGAACCTCCTTTCGGGGCAACAGGATCTGAGCGATAACATCACCGGCATCTCCACGACGCTGGCCTCACTTTACAAGGCACTTGGCGGCGGGTGGGAATCGACTTATCCCGAAGCGGCTTCTGCGAACGTGCAATGAATGAAGACTCATCATCGTTCATCCAGATCTGATGCTGTCATGGAGGGCCGCGAAACACTGTCGTCGATCGAGGTGCGGTTCCCAGTACGCAGCGGGCTGTCGCGCTTCACCGAAGACGCCACCGGGAAGGAGGTCTCCCACCCGCCACCGAGTGCCTTGAAAAGGCCGACGAGCGCGAGCGAAACTTCTGTGGTGCTGACGGCTCTCGCCTGCTGGGTATCCAACAGATCCCGCTGGACCGTGAGGACGTTCAGGAAGTCCGTAGCCCCCGCAACGTATTGAAGGCGAGCGTTCTCAAGCGCCACCTGATCCTGTACTACCGCGGTGTCGAGCTTCACCTGCCTGGCCTGACGTGTGTCGTAATCGCTCATCGCGTCGTCGACCTCGTGCCAGGCGTTGAGCACGACACGCTGGTATTCGATCATTGCCTCTCGCTGTTGCGCCTTGCGCAGCTCGAGTTGCCCTTTCAGCCGGCCTCCCTCGAATATCGGCACGGTCAGCGCCGGACCTACGCCGAACATGTGCGAACTCCATTTGTCGAGATCGTCGAAATGCATGGCCTGAAGACTCAGGTTCGCCGAGAGCGTGATCCGCGGATAGAAGTCTCCGACCGCCGCGCCGACATCGGCTGTCGCCGCGTGCAAACGCGCTTCCGCCTCCGAGATATCCGGACGACGCTCGGCCAGCTGTGAAGGGAGTCCGACGGGCACGCGAGGCGGCACTGGAGGAATGGGATGTACGGTATCAAGTTCGCGCTCCAGCGTTCGCGGCGGTTCGCCAAGCAGGAAGCTCAGCGCGTTGACCAGATGGACGCGCTGGTTTTCCAGCACCGGCAGGCGTGCCTCAATTTCACTCACCTGCGCTGCAGCCTCTGCGGCTTCGAGGTGCGTTGCCACCCCGTCAGCGAAGCGAATCTGCGTGAGCGCCAAGCTCTGGCGTGCGATCTCGAGGTTTTGCCGGACGATGGCCTGTTGTGCCTGCACCCCCCGCAGCTGGATGTAATCGCATGCCGTCTCGGCCATCGCCGACAGCAACACGCCACGACGCAGGTCAGCACTCGCCTGCACCGACGCGTCAGCCGATTCGATCTCGCGGCGCACGCGTCCCCAAACATCAAGCTCCCATGAAGCGTCGATTCCCGGCTGCCAGACGTTATAGTCACTCTTGCCGTTCAACCCGGAGATGTCCACAAGCCCATTCTGGCTCGAACGCGCGTGCTGATACGACGCGGAGCCCTGCAGCGCGGGCAGTGCGTCGGCACCGGTCATGCCACGGGCCGCTCGCGCCTGCATGAACCGTTGCGTGGCGACCTTGACATCGAGGTTCGCGCCCGCTACGCGCTCGACGAGTGAGGAAAGCTCCGCGTCCGAGAACGCTGTCCACCAGCGCGCGTCGACATCGTCCGGTACCGTGAGACTGCGATCGACCGTGAAAGCCTGGGTCGCGTGGTCGGTCCACTGTGCTGGCAGCACGGCCTTTGGCTCGTGATAGTCCGGACCGACGGTACACCCGGCAAGTGCCGTCAAAAGTGCCCCTGCGGCGATTCGTGCCCTGAGCATGCTCATCGTGCGACGCCCTCCTCGCCTTCGTCCACATGCGAGCCTCCCATGTGAATGGTCGCCTCGACCGACATGCCCACGCGAAGTCTCCGCAACGCAGGCTGCCCGGGACGCAGTACGATCTTCACCGGAATGCGCTGGACCACCTTGGTGAAGTTGCCTGTCGCGTTGTCGGGTGCGATGGCGGCAAAAGTGACGCCGGTGGCCGGCGCCAGGGTGTCCACCGTTCCGTGCAGCACAACGCCTGGAAGGGAATCCACGTGAATATCGGTCGCCTCTCCGCGACGCACCGAAGTTAGCTGTGTTTCCTGGAAATTGGCGATAACGAAGGCTTGCTGCAGCGGGACCACCGCAAGCAGTGGCGTTCCCGCTGTGACATAGGCCCCGAGGCGCACCGAGCGTTGCCCGACCATGCCGTCGACCGGCGCCACGATACGCGTCCACGACAGGTTCAGATGGGCGGTGTCCAGTGTCGCCAGTGCTTGTCCAAGGGACGCTTGCGCCCGCTCCCGGTCGGACTGCAGAACCGCGATCTGCTGCCGTGCGGCCTTTACGGTGGCTTCGTTGCGGGAAACATCCGCCTGCGCGGTATCGATGCGCGATTGTGCCTGCTGCGCGTTCTGGACGCTTCCCGCGCCGTGACTCGCCAGGTCCGTGTAGCGGTTGTAGTCAGCCCGGGCAAAGGTATAGTTCGCGCGAGCCGCGGTCAGCGCGGCATTCGCCTGTTCGATGACGGCCTGCTGCTGGACGATACTCGCCGACGCATTGTCGATAGCGGCTTTCGCCATTGCGACATTCGCCTCCGCGGAAGCGACCGCCGCCTTGTAGTCCCGGTCGTCGATCTGGGCGAGCAGCTGGCCCTGGTGGACAACCTGATTGTCATCGACCGAGAGGACCGTGACCTGGCCGGCCACGCGCGGCGAAACCACGGTGAAATCGGCGGTCACATAGGCATCGTTGGTCGTCTGCGACGATGAAAAGACAAAACTGGCGACCACGCCCGACACCACGATCACGATCACGATCAGGACAGCGGCGGCGATATAAAGCTTTCTTTTTTGGATGGATTCTGACATGGCTAAACGAGACGTTATCGGGTCGGACTGCTGGCGACGGCAGAGGGCGGATAAACACGCGGAGCGATCAAGGGAATCAGCACGATCAGCGCAACGGCAACGAGCGCCATCAACCGGAACACATCGGCCGAAGCGAGAACCATCGCCTGCTCCCGCACCCGCTCGTCGAACAGCAGCAGAAAGTCGTGATGAGGTA
>DATMRM010000168.1:0-3091 GCA_035566155.1 Steroidobacteraceae bacterium
CGACCGGCCTGTTCATTGCCATCGGGCACACACCGAATACGTCGCTGTTCGAAAATCAGCTCGACATGCGCGGCGGATACTTGCTGGTCAAGGGTGGCAGTGAGGGCGATGCGACCGCCACCAGCCGCGAGGGCGTGTTCGCTGCCGGCGATGTCGCCGATCATGTCTATCGGCAGGCAATCACCTCCGCCGGCTCGGGCTGCATGGCGGCACTCGATGCCGACCGCTACCTTGAACGCTTTGACGGAGCCTAGTGCAGACTCGCGTACTCTCGCGCATCGATGAAATCGCCGCTTCCGAATGGAACGCGATCGCCGGCGACTATCCGTTCATGCGACATGAGTTCCTGGCGGCCCTGGAAAACACGGGCTGCGCCAACGCCCGCACCGGCTGGCGTCCGCGTCACCTGGTGATCCAGGACGAGGCAGGACTCGCGGCCGCCGCGCCGCTGTATGAGAAGACGCATTCCTGGGGCGAATTCGTATTCGATTTCTCGTGGGCTCGCGCCGCCGAACAGGCGGGCATGCGTTATTACCCGAAAATGGTGTGCGCGATTCCATTCACGCCAACCACCGGTCCTCGCCTGCTGTGCCGCGCGCAGGCCAACAGCGAGGAGCTGCGCGAACGCCTGTTGCTGGAGATGCGCGAGCGCGCGGCCTGCTTTCATGCCTCGTCAGTCCACGCACTGTTTCTGGATGCGCCGGCACGCAGTGCCTGCGAGCAGCAGCAGTGGCTGCTGCGGCGCGACTGCCACTTTCAGTGGCGCAACCGCGGCTACGGCAGCTTCGACGACTTTCTGAATACTTTCTCCGCCGATAAGCGCAAGAAAGCCAGGCGCGAACGTCGGCGCGTCGTCGAGCAGGGAATCGAGTTCGCGACGCTGCGTGGCGACGAGCTGAGCGATGAGCTGATCGAGCGCATCTACGCTTTCCACGAGATCACGTTCATCCGCCATGGGCACACGCCCTACCTGAACGTCGAGTTTTTCGCGCGCGTCGCACGCTCGCTGCCCGATCAATTCGTCGTCAAGCTTGGGATGCAGGGCAAACGCCCCGTAGCGGCCGCGATTTTCTTTCGCTCGGCCGATACGCTGTTCGGTCGCTACTGGGGCTCAGGAGCCGATTTTCACAGCCTGCATTTCGAGGCTTGCTATTACCAGGGTATCGACTATTGCATCGAGCAGCGCCTCGCGCGCTTCGAGCCTGGCACTCAGGGTGAGCACAAGCTGGCGCGAGGTTTTGAGCCAGCCATTACCTGGTCGGCACACTGGATCGCGGATCCGTCGTTGCGCCGCGCGATCGGGGCCTATCTGCAGCGCGAAGGCGACGCGATCGATGCGTACGCCACTCAAGCCGATGAGCACGTGCCCTATCGCAAAGGTGAACTGACCCAGCCGCCGCAATGATCACCTGGCTGTCGCCGGACGATCCGCCCGATCGTTTTCCCCCGCACGATGCAGCGTTGCGCGATCCGCCGGGGCTGCTCGCTGCCGGCGGAGATCTGCGCGTCGAGCGCCTGCTTGCCGCCTATCAGCGCGGAATTTTCCCATGGTATTCACCCGGCCAGCCGGTGCTGTGGTGGTCGCCGGACCCGCGCGAAGTGATCCTGCCGCGCGAGTTTCATACCTCGCGCAGTCTGTTGCGCGCGCGGCGCGTGCGCGGCTTCCAATGGTACGAAGACCGCAATTTCGCCGCGGTGGTCGCAGCCTGTGCAGCTCCCCGGGCCCGCAGCCCCGGCACCTGGATCACCGCCGAAATGAAGGCCGCCTATTGTGCTCTGCACAGCCAAGGATTCGCGCACAGCTATGAGATCTGGCGTAACAACCGCCTGGTGGGCGGCGTCTACGGTGTGCGTCTGGGGTGCGTTTATTTTGGCGAATCAATGTTCAGCGCTGAACGGGACGCCTCGAAGGCGGCGCTCGCAGGTCTGGTGGAACATTGCACCGCCCTCGGTATCGAACTGATCGACTGCCAGCTACCATCCCCACACCTACGCAGTCTGGGTAGTCGTCCGATGCCACGGGCGCAGTTTCTGCGCTATTTGGAGCCCCGCTAGAGCCGGAAATCTTCGAGGCACATTGCATTGGCACCGCCGTTTGTGCGTAAATTCGCGGCCCTTGGGCCACGCAACGCAGCATGCCGAAAGAAGACGCAATACAAATGGAGGGCGAGGTCGTCGAGACCTTGCCGAATACGACCTTCCGCGTGAAGCTGAAGAACGGCCACCTGGTGACCGCCCACATCTCCGGCAAAATGCGCAAGAACTACATCCGCATCCTGACGGGCGATGCAGTCACCGTCGAAATGACGCCGTACGATCTGTCGAAGGGCCGCATCGTCTACCGCGGCCGCTAGTTTAACCTCAGGCAGTCACCTCAGGCTGTGAGACCGGGGCGCATTCGATGTTGAGGCCCGTTTCATCCGGCTTGAGCGAAATGCGCACCTGGCCGCCCCCCTCGGAGAGCTTGCCGAACAGCAGTTCCTCGGCCAGCGGACGTTTGATGTGCTCCTGGATCACGCGCGCCATCGGCCGCGCACCCATCTTCACGTCATAGCCCTTGGTAGCGATCCAGCGCCGCGCGGCCTCATCGATCGTGAGCACCACTCCTTTGGGCTCGAGCTGCGCTTCGACTTCGATCAGCAGCTTGTCCACCACACGCTCGATGGTCGGGCCATCCAGCGCCGCAAACTGAATCACCGCATCCAGACGATTGCGGAATTCCGGTGAGAACAGACGACGGATCGCTTCCATGCCATCGCTGGTGTTGTCAGCCTGCGTAAAGCCAATCGCGGCGCGGTTCATCTCCTGCGCACCGGCATTGGTGGTCATGACGATGATGACGTGTCGGAAGTCGGCCTTGCGCCCGTTGTTATCGGTCAGCGTGCCGTGGTCCATGACCTGCAGCAGCAGATTGAACACATCCGGATGCGCTTTCTCGATCTCATCCAGCAACAGTACGCAATGCGGGTGTTTGGCAATGGCTTCGGTGAGCAACCCGCCCTGATCGAAACCGACATAGCCCGGGGGGGCACCGATCAGGCGTGAAACGGTGTGCCGCTCCATGTACTCGGACATGTCGAAACGTACGAAC
>DATMRM010000169.1:0-3643 GCA_035566155.1 Steroidobacteraceae bacterium
ACCCGGCAATGACGGCGCGCAAATCAAGCTGCCGACGCCAAGGCGCCACAGTATCCGGTTGAGCATGCGCAATTAGACTACCGTACCAATGTTGAAAACTGCTTGCGCTTGACCATCGCTCTGAGTGCCCGATGCGCATGCCGCCAGTTTTTGGCAGTATATCCGAAGCGCCCCGGATCGGTTGAGTCAGCTATGTCGCGCGCCGAGCGCCTCCTTCAGCTCATGCAGGTCTTGCGTCGCCACCGTTTCCCCGTTAGCGGCGCGTTGTTGGCCGGTGAACTGCGCGTGAGCCTGCGTACCTTGTATCGCGATATCGCATCGCTGCAATCGCAAGGCGCCCGCATCGACGGCGAGGCGGGTCTGGGATATGTGCTCAGGCCGGGCTTTCTGCTGCCGCCTCTGATGTTTTCCCAGGATGAGATCGAGGCGCTGGTGCTCGGCTCGCGCTGGGTCGCGGATCGCGCTGACTCCCGGCTGGCCGATGCGGCCCGCGGCGCCATCTCAAAGGTCGCAGCGGTGTTGCCGGCGGATTTGCGCATTGAGCTGGATACCTCAGCACTGCTGATCGCGCCTAGCCGACAGATCGCTGCAGGCGATGAGGAACTGGCCACGATACGCCAGGCTATCCGCTCAGAGCGAAAGCTGGTCGTCAAATATCGCGACCTGAAGGAGCAGGAATCGGTACGCACGATCTGGCCCTTCGCACTCGCGTTCTTCGATCGCGTCCGAGTCGTGGTCGCGTGGTGTGAATTGCGCCGTGATATGCGCCACTTTCGTACGGATCGGATTCTGGCTTTATCGGTGTCGAAGACGAAATACCCACGTCGCCGTCATACGCTGCTGAAGGAGTGGCGGCAGATCGAGGGATTTGAGACTCTCTTTCCTTGAGGCAGCTCAATTGCTGCCAGTGTCTGGCAGCACGCCCGCTGAAGCTATCTGGGCGGCACCGATGCCAGATAGGCGGCGATGTCCAGCATCTCCTCAGCCGTAAGATTCGCGACGACCGGTTTCATTCCCGCTGACAGCGAGCCCGCTCTGGCGCCGCTTTGGAAGGCCCAGAGCTGTCGTGCGATGTAACTGGGCGGGCGACCGGCCAGCGCTGGGACGTCGCCCAGTCCAGTCAGTTTGGCGCCATGGCAACTGGCACAGGCGAGAGTTCGACCCGGCCCCCCTTTGTTCACCAGCACCTCGCCGGCTGCGATGCTGCCTTCAGGCACATACGCGACATAGCCCGAGTGCGAATCGCGGGCGATCAGCCCCAGCGCGCTCTCTGGTAGTTCGACAATGCGTCGCCCCAGCGGCTCAGTGCCCCCGTTGGGGACAGGCAGCCGCATGAGCGAGTCCGGACTCACGAACGACTTTGGCACCGCGTACGCTTCCACTACGCGAATCCAGGTACGCGGTTTGAGCGAGGAGAAATATCGCGCCGCTGCCGGCAGCTGCTCCTGCGCAAAACCCTTCTTCAGCGTGGTAATGAGACTGATCGCATGCGGGCCCCCGACAGTGATCTGTCGCGTGCCGCTGCGAATATCATCGAGCTGATGCAGGATGTAGTTCGACGGGAGACCCGCCAGCGATGCGGACTCGACATGTCCGGCACCGTTCGGCAGATGACACAGTGCGCAAGGCAGGACAGGCGGTCCCTCCTTCTCGGCCTTTGATCCGTGTGCGACGACCGGAGGCATCTGCGGATGCTCTGAAGGGTACCAGTCTGGCGGATTCAGAGGATCCTGCAGTTGAGCGCCGCTATAGGAGCGTGTGCTTCCCGGAGCCGACCACTGTGCGGGAAACGGGTCCGAGAGAGCGCTGCCCTTGGGGGGCGGCGCGTCTGCAGGCACGAAGAACGCCCATTCGGGCCGTTCCGCGGCGACGCCGACATCAAGACCACACAGTGCGAGTGCGAAGGCCAGCAGTGCTCGAGACATGAGCCCGCCATTTTGGAGCACCCGTGCTTTAATGACAAAGCAAATCCCGGCCAGGTGAGCACTATGTCGACATGGCGATACAGAAAAGGACTGCACGATCTGGGCAACGGCGGATATGCCTATCTTCAACCGGACGGAACCTGGGGCTGGTCCAACGCCGGATTGATTGAGAGCCGAGGTGAGACACTGCTGGTAGACACGCTGATGGGTCTTGCCATCACTCGCGACATGTTGTCCGAAATGCGAGGAAAAGTGCCGGCGGCCGCTTCCATCAGGCGCCTCGTCAACACGCACGCCAATGCGGATCACGTGCTTGGCAACGAACTGGTGACAGGTGCCGAGATCATTGGAACCCGGGCCACCGCGGAAGATGTGGCTCGAATGAACCCCGACGCGATCGCTGCCATGGCGAAGAACTGGCGCCAGATGGGCGAGGGTGCAGAGTTCTTCTTTGAAACCATGGGAAGGACGTTCGATTTTTCCGGGGTGACGGTCACGCCCCCGACAACGCTATTCGAGCGCGAGCTAGAACTGCGCGTTGGCGACAAGATCGTCCGGCTCATCGATCTCGGTCCGGCGCACACGCGCTCCGACCTCATCGTCTATGTGCCCGCGGACAAGCTGGTGTTTACCGGTGACCTGCTATTTAACCAAGGTCACCCGATCATGTGGGAGGGACCGGTGCAAAACTGGATCGGCGCCTGTCACTACATCGAGGCGCTGGATCTGGACACCGTCGTACCGGGACATGGCCCGATCTGTGACAAAGCCGCGGTGCGTGAAATGCGCCATTATTTTGAGTATCTGCGCGATCAGGCGCGCGCGCGATACGACGCCGGGCTCAGCTACGAGGAAGCGGCCCGCGACATCGCCATGGATGCCTTCGGAACCTGGACCGATCCCGAACGGGTCGTCGGCAATGTGTTCGTGCTGTATCGTGAATTTGGCGCAAAGCTTGAAGCACCGGGGCCGCTGCAGGTGTTCGATCTGCTTGCGCGTCACAGTAAGTGGCTACGCGAAAGACGTGCCTCTTAGCAGACCGCGCTCATTGCGTGCGTACGAACCGCGGATCGGTCAGACCTTCGAGAAACGCGATCAGATCGTCCTTCTCCTCGGGCGAGATCTTGAACGCACGGATGCGTCGATCCACCAAATGATTTAGTGCGCTCGGTCCTCCAGGCAATTGTCGCCCGCCTTGCGCATAGTGATCGATGACCTCGCCCAACGTCGCGATGCTGCCATCGTGCATGTAGGGTGCGGTTAGCGCGACGTTGCGCAAGGTCGGCACACGAAATTTTCCGACGTCGGTCTTCTTGCGAGTGACCTCAAACAGCCCCTGATCGCTTTGCGGATAGCCGCCGCACCCGTCCACGCTATACAGTCCGGTGTTGGCAAAAAGGGCGCTCACTTGTTCGTGGCCTTTGAATCGCACGGGCCCATCGAAATTAATGCCGGAGTGACACTGCCCGCAGCCCACACGGTCGGAATAGAACAACGCCATGCCCCGCTTCGCACTCGGCGAGAGTGCACTTTGATCATCCTCGAACACATAGCGATCGAACGCCGAGTGCCCGGATATCAGCGTTCGTTCATAGGCCGCGATCGCTTTGATGACGTTTTCCACTGAAACCGGTGTCGGATCGGCGGCAAACGTCTGCGCGAATGCCCGCTGATAGCTCGCCTGCGACGACAGCCATTGAACCACCTGCGCCTCACGC
>DATMRM010000170.1:0-5047 GCA_035566155.1 Steroidobacteraceae bacterium
TAGGTCTGCACGTCCATCTGCAGCACTTTGAGTTCTCCGGAGTGTACGCGCCGATGAATCCACTGGTGACTGGGATTAAAGCGTCGCGTGTGCCCTCCCATCGCCGTCAGGCCGGTTTGCTTCTGAGTCTTCACCACCAGCTCGGCATCGGCCAGCGAGTCGGCAATCGGTATCTCGATCATCACGTGCTTGCCGGCGCGCAGGCACTGCACCGCCTGTCGGGCGTGCATCTGCGTCGGCGTACACAGCAGCGCGGCTTCGACCCCGGGCTGTTCGAGCGCCTCGGCCAGATCGGTGGTGTAGTGCGGGATCCGCCAGTGTCTGGCCACCTCTGCGGTGGCCTGCGTGTCGCGACTGACGATCGATGCGACCTCGATGCCGTTGATCTTCGCCATGGCTTCCAGATGCTTGATGCCGAATGCACCGGCACCGGCGAGGATGACCTTCATGGACGGTACCTCACTGATTCTCGAGTATCAGATGCCCGACCGCGGTATTGGACGCCGGGACGTGATAGAAGCGATGCACGGTGCGCGCGCTGTCCTGCAGCGCTCCGCGCATGATGAGCCACATGACCAGTTCGATGCCTTCGGATCCCGCTTCACGCAGGTATTCCAGGTGCGGGATCCGCGCCAAGGAGCGCGGGTCCGGACCGATGCGATCGAGAAACCGGTTGTCCCACACTTTATTGATGAGTCCCGCGCGCGGCCCCTGCAACTGGTGCGACATGCCGCCGGTACCCCACACCATCACTCTGAGCTCCTGCGGGTACGACTCCACAGCCCTGCCGAGCGCACGGCCAAAGTTGAAGCAGCGATTGCCGGTGGGCGGCGGATACTGTACGACGTTGACCGCCAGAGGTATCACGCGGCACGGCCACGCCGCGGGGGTACCAAATACCAGCGACAGCGGCACGGTCAGACCGTGATCGACGTCCATCTTGTTGACGATCGTCAGATCGAATTCGTCCAGGATGAGCGATTGCGCGATGTGCGCCGCGAACGGGGCGTGACCTTTCACCACCGGCACCGGACGCGGACCCCAGCCTTCATCGGCAGGCGCGAACTCATCCGCGCAGCCGAGCGCAAACGTAGGTATGAGATCGAGCGAGAAGGCCGACGCGTGATCGTTGTAGACCAGGATCACCACATCGGGCATATGCCCGACGATCCACTGCTTCGCGTACTCGTAGCCTTCGAACAGCGGCTGCCAGTAGGGCTCGTGGGTGCGGCCGTTGTCGATCGCGGCTCCAATCGCCGGAACATGTGACGTCGCCAGTCCAGCGTAGATCCTAGCCACTGTCCTTCCGATCCGCCCATTCCGACAGCGAACGGTTGCCGTCCGGCGAGCGCCCGCCGTCCAGCATCATCTGCGCGTAGGCCTCCTGCGACATGCCGGTCATCTGCGCGGCGGTGTACTGGAACGACTTGCCGTCGGTCGAAAACAGCTTGGACAGAAAGTAGATATTGCCGCCGAGCGCGATCATGCGATTCCAGTCGCGCTTGAGTACCGCCTCGCGCTGTTCATCGCTCATCGGGAAGCGCTGCAGGAACTGCGCTTCGTTGGCTTTGAAGGCCGCGCGTGCATCGGCCTTCATGAGCGCCATACAGAACATGTTCAGGTGATACCCGCGGCGCGACTGCTCGGCATCGAACACGGTGGTGCCCGGAATGTCATCGTAGTCGTGCGGCTCGCGCATCGGCATCAACCCTCGAAGTGATACAAGCGATGTGGATTGTCCACCAGCACCTGCCGCTGCATCGCCGTGTCCGGCAGCATCAGCGGAATCAGGTCCACCAGATCGCCATCATTTGGCATGTGCCTGGATATATTGGGATGCGGCCAGTCCGTGCCCCAGAGGATGCGCTCGGGCGCCGCCGCAATCAGGGCCTGGGCGAACGGTACGGCATCGGCGAATGCCGGTCCGCCGCTCGAGATGCGTTCCGAGCCACTGACCTTGACCCAGCATCGCTCGTTGGTACGCAGCAGTTTCAGCAACTGCTTGAACGGCGCTTGTTCCAGACCCTGATTGGTCGGTACGCGTCCCATGTGATCGATGATGAAAGGCACGGGCAGACTGTTCAGCAACGCATCGAACTGCAGCAAGTCCCCCGCATCGAAATGCAGGTCCAGATGCCAGCCGAGCGGCTGAATGCGCGCCAGCACGCTGCGGAATTCCTCCATGTCGGGCACGCCACCTAAGTGCTTCACGAAGTTGAAACGCACTGCGCGAAAACCCTGCGCATGCAGCGTGTGAAATTCGCGCTCGGTGAAACTGTCGTCGGCGTTCGCCACACCTCGATATTTGCCATCGCTTTGCGCGATCGCATCGACGATGACCGTATTGTCCCGTCCGTGACAACTCGCGTTCACCAATACCGCTCGCGACAAGCCAAGGATGGACTGGAGTTGCTTGAAGCGCGACAGCGGCGCGTCCGGCGGGGTGTAAGTCCGGTCCGGCGCATACGGATAGCGATCGCCTGGCCCGAAGATGTGGCAATGCGCATCACAAGCGCCCGGCGGAGGCTCGAATCGCGGCCTGCGAGTATTCGGATCGGGCGCCCGACAGGTGGGTATGTTAGCCATGAAGTGACTATACCTGTCGTCAGGGAATCAGAGGCAGAGTGACATAGGAGCGCCGATGCGAATCACTCAGCAGCGACACCGTGGGAACCGCATCGGTGCGCTGCGCCGGGTCGGCAAACGTCACGGTGACACGGATGCGATGTCCGGTCCTGAAGATGTACGACATCGGCAGCAGCTCGAACTCGAGTTGCGCAGGTTCGCCGGCGCGCAGCGCCCGAGCGTCTGCAGCACGGTAGCTGTGCCATGGTAGACCCAGATTGTCGTACGGCGCATGGCCCAATGCCCGCTCGGATGCCCGCAGACGACCGAGCATCTGATACGACGAGCTTTCACCGTCAGGACTGACATCGTCAATTCTCGCGGTCACGTCCACATCGCTTGCGTCGGTCACGATCCAGAGGTTCGCCACCGGGTAGCCGGTGACCTGCGTATCGTGCGTCAACGCTTCACTCTGATAGGAAATACCGCCGCTCTGCGGCTTGATGAGTATGGCCGTTGACTGCGCCGGCGCACTCATGGGCGCCGTGTCGCGGTGGACACCTTCGGGCTCGCGGGTATCGAGCGTGCCGGCAGCGAGGTAGTACCGGGTCAAGCGCTGGGTGCGAAGCGGCCAGGTGGCAGCGGTACGCCACTCCTGCCCCTTGGGCGCGTGGTAGGTATAGTACGTGACGCGCTGGTCCATCACGTGATTGTCGATGCCTTTGAGCCAATGATCGAAAAAGCGCAGCTCTTCCGTCACGATCGACAGCCCGGTCTCCTGTTCCACCTTCGACCAGGCGCAATGCGTCTGTGGACCCACGATCAGTTTGGTGTCGGCACGCGGCAGGTTGTTGAACGTCAGAAACGCGCCCGGCTTGGTGCCGGCCTCATCCCAGTTGGCGGCCGCATAGACGCCGAAGCGCGAGCGCTTCAGTTGCCTAAGGTAGGTGCTCGGACTGGAGACATTCCACCATTCGTCCTCCAGCGGCGCGGAATGACTGTCGCGAAACGGGACCACACCCGGTGATTCGATATTGTCGCGATGCTGCCCGACCGCCTGTGCGAGCAGTTCCGGCGCGTCGCTGCCGTCCACCGCGACCGCCTGTGCGTCGCGCAACGCGTTGGCGTTCGGCGTGGTGCCGCCGGAGGTCATGACGGGACCCGGGTTGGCAACGCCCCCCAACACTTCGAATGCGTAGACGTCAAATTCCGCGCTCATCGGCATGATCGCTTTCAGCGAAGGCGGCAGCGTCGTGGCCGCCTGCATCTGGCTGCCGCCGGTCGCGGAACAACCCCACATTCCGATCGCGCCATTGCTCCAGGGTTGGCGCGCAAACCATTCCGTGACGTCGTAGGCATCGGTGCGCGCGGGCTCGAGCCACTCGCCTCGGTTGTACGATCGATTGCGGCCGAAGGAGGCATAGAGCCCGCGAAAATCCACCACCGCGACGTTGTAGCCATACTTCACCAGTTGCAGCGCATATCCTGGATAGCGCTCGACCGTGGCCGCGCCGGCGTAGTGGCGACGATTGTAAGGCGTGTGCATCCACACGACCGGCAGTGGCTCGCTCGCCACCTGTCCAGCGCGCGTCGGACGGAACAGATCCACCGCCAGCCGCGTTCCATCACGCACCGGGAGATAGAATGAGCTGCGCTGATAGTCGTCATAGGCGGCTTGCGAGTAGCCCGAATAGCGACCCGGCGCCGAAACCTTGTCCGTTTCGGCGGCGACGACAGTGCACGTCAGCGTGAGCGCCGCGATTGCGCACGACCGCACTGACGCCTTGTGGTTGCTGCGCTCCATGCATTGGTCCCCAGGGCCACCCGCGTGTGTGCAATATAGTTTGGGTGACCAACTAAATACAAGTTTCAGGCGTGAGCGCCCCCGATTGCGCCGCACCCGCGAATCGCAGGATTGCGCCGGCTACCTTAGGGTTATCGGGTAATTGCCGTCAGCATCGGCGGCGCCATGCTCTCGGGAGCGCTATGGCCGATAAAGTAAATGCGCGCCAGCTCATCGTTGGTCCGCGCCAACGAGACCTGCAGCCGATCGATGAATTCGTGCAGATCGCCCTGGGAAAGCGTATCGAAGCGAGTGTGATGGATCGCCCGGCGGGTGCGCGCCGCCCGCCTCAGCAGCGGCCCACTGTTGGGGAGCCGATGCAGCACCTCCTCGACCCGTCGCAGGCAGCACACGCAGGCACGTGGAAACTGCTCATCGGCCAACAGGAAGCGCACCACCCCCGCACCATAGACACGCTCACGCATCTTGATGCGATACATCTGATAGCCCGACAGCGAGTTCAGCACGCTCATCCACAGCACCGTCTCGAACGGTCCGAACTCCAGCGCCGGCCCCGCCATCATCGCCGCAGCGCGTACATCGACGATGCGGCTCGTCATGTCGGCGCGCTCGATGTTGCGTCCGAGCGTGATGAACGAGAGCGCGTTGCCCTCATTGAAGACGCCTTCGAACATGCCG
>DATMRM010000171.1:0-2251 GCA_035566155.1 Steroidobacteraceae bacterium
GACTCTCGATGGTCATTGCTCCCCAGGTGACCAGCGTCAGGTCACTGCCTTCGCGCAGCAGAAAACACTGTCCCAGGGGTAACGCTGCGCCATCGTCAGCGACTTCCTGCTTGCTGAATCGATACAGCCGCACCGGCTCGAGAAAGATCACCGGATCCGGATCGCGGATCGCAGCCAGCAACAGCCCGTAGGCTCGGGCCGGCGATGACGGGCAGACCACGCGCAGGCCGGGGTGATGACACAGCAGTGCTTCCAGGCTCTCGGAGTGATGCTCGGGGGCGTGGATACCGCCGCCGTGCGGCATGCGCAGCACCACTGGACAACTCAGGCGTCCGCGGGTGCGATTGCGCAGCCGCGCCATGTGGCTCGCGATCTGATCGAGCGCCGGGTAGATGAATCCCATGAACTGAATCTCGGCTACCGGCTTGAGCCCCTGCGCGGCCATGCCGATCGCCGCCCCTGCGATCAGACCCTCCGCCAGCGGTGTGTCCTGTACCCGCCGCTCGCCAAAGCGCGCTTGCAGGCCGACGGTCGCGCGGAACACGCCGCCGTTGGCCCCGACATCCTCGCCGAGCACGATAACTGACGGATCGCGCTCCATCTCCCAGGCATGCGCCATGTTGATGGCCTCGACCATCGTCAGTTTCGCCATCTGCACCCGTCCTTAAGCGATCAGTGGCCCGCCGCGGCGTAGCGCCGAGCTTGCTCGCGCTGGGTGCGCAATGCCTCCGGCAGCTCGGCATACACGTGGTCAAACATCGAGTCAGTCGATTGCCTGGGAGTCGCCAGGTACTGGCTTACTGCCGCCTCGATCTGTTCGCTGCAGCGACGTCGCAGCAACTGTTCAGCCGCCTCATCCCACAGCCCGCGCGACTGCAGGAAGGCGCGCAGGCGCGCGATCGGGTCGCGCTTGCGGGCAGCTTCCACTTCCTCGTTGCTGCGATAGCGGGTGGCATCGTCGGAAGTGGTGTGATCGCTCAGTCGGTAGGTCAGGGCCTCGATGACACTCGGCCCGCCGCCGCTGCGCGCTCGCTCGACGGCCTCGCCGACCACCTCTCGCACGATCAGCGCATCGTTGCCATCCACCTGCGTGGCCGGTACGCCGGCAGCCACTGCCTTCTGTGCCAGGGTGCGCGCCGCGGTCTGGGCGGCGACCGGTACCGAGATCGCCCAGCCGTTGTTAACGATCACACAGACCAGTGGCAGCGACTTGGCGCCGGCCAGATTGATGGCCTCGTAGAAGGCGCCCTGTGAGGTGCCGCCATCGCCGATGCACGCGAGGGCGCAACGCGCCTCGCCCTTGATCTGCATCGCCCAGGCTGCGCCGGCGGCATGCGGCATCTGCGAGCCGATCGGCACGCAGAACGGAAAGTCCTGCGGGGTGTGGCGATAGCGCGTGCCACGCTCGTCCCCGCCCCAGTAGAGCAGGATGTCCAGCATTTCCACCCCGCGCCAGAATTTGATGCCGATCTCGCGATAGACGGTAAACAGCACATCGTCAGCGTGCATGGCCGCACCGATCCCGATCTGCGTGGCCTCGTGGCCCAGACAGGACGGATAGGTACCGAGTTTTCCGGTGCGTTGCAGATTGATGGCTTTGGTATCGAACGCGCGTGCGCGCACCATCATGTCGTACATGCGCCCAAGCAATTCGGCGTCTTTGACGAAGCCCGGCAGCTCGCCGCACGGTGCGCCATCGGCGCCCAGGCACGCGCGGAAAGGTATTTCGAAGCGGGCGACGACCTGCGGTTCAGCCATGGGCTGAATCGTAGCATTAGCCGCCGAACGTTATCTTGACGGATCGCGCCGGTCGATCTGCTCGGTCAATGCACGCAGCGAATCCAGCAGCGAGCGTCGGGCCGGAGGCGGCATGTCGCCGAACACGCCGTGCGTGATTCCGAGCACCAGCGGCATCAGCGAATGCGCCAGTGCCTCGCCCGCCGGAGTGATTCGCAACATCGTGCGACGCCGATCGTGTTCGCTGGTCGTGCGTGTGATCAGCCCGCGCTCGCTGAGCGCATCCGCCACGCGCGTCATGTTGGCCGGACTCTGTGCAACGAAGGCGCACAAGTCGCTCGGGCAGGCGCCGCCGTCGGGCTGGCTGACCAGGCAGATCAGGATTCTGAAGTCGGTGTCGTTCAGATCATGCGGCCGCAGCGCGCTCTCGAGCAGTGAGCTCAGTTCGCGCCCCAGCAACATCAGCAACCGCAAGGTCAGGGTGTCCGATACCGGCACCTCCGGAAAGCGACCG
>DATMRM010000172.1:0-2728 GCA_035566155.1 Steroidobacteraceae bacterium
AGACAAGATCCCGCTGGTGTTCTCACGTGGCCACGGCCAGGTCGCTGACAACTTCGAGCTCATTCGCTTGGCTCACGGCATCTCACCCGAGGAGTTTCGCGCGCGCCCGTATACCTATACGGTGATCAACACCAACTCACCGCTGCAGCTCGACATACCGATGGCCGATGGCATCATCGATTTTGCCGCTGCCGGCCAGGTGCTGATCATCACGCCGTTTACACTGGCCGGAGCAATGGCCCCGGTGACGATCGCAGGGGCCCTGACACTGGCGCACGCCGAAGCGCTCGCAGGCCTTACGCTCGCGCAGATCGTCCGGCCCGGCGCGCCCATCGTATACGGTAGCTTTACGTCGAATGTCGACATGAAATCCGGCTCACCGGCCTTCGGCACGCCGGAGTACGTCAAGGCCGCCTTTGGCGCGGGCCAGATGGCGCGCTTTCTGGGGCTTCCGTGGCGCTCATCGAACGCCACCGCGTCGAATACTCCCGATGCCCAGGCCGCCTACGAATCGCAAATGAGCCTGTGGGGCGCGCTGTTTGGGGGGTGCAATTTCATCCTGCACGCAGCCGGGTGGCTCGAGAGCGGACTGACGACAAGCTACGAGAAGTTCATCCTCGATGTCGAGATGCTGCAGATGTTCGCAGAAGTGTTCCAGCCGGTCGGCGCCACGGCCGCGGACCTGGCGCTTGAGGCAGTCGCCGAAGTGGGGCCGGGCGGGCATTTCTTCGGATGCGCGCACACGATGGAGCGCTATCGCAGCGCCTTCTACGCGCCGCTGGTTTCCGACTGGCGCAATTTTGGCCAGTGGACCGAGGACGGGTCCAAGACCGCCACCGAGCGCGCAAGCACGATCTGGCAAAGCACCTTGCAACGCTATGTGGCGCCCGCACGGGATCCGGCGATCGTGGAATCACTGAACGCGTTTGTCGATCGGCGTACGGCCGAAGGCGGCGCCCCGCCTGTCAGTTGAGCGTGGCGGATCTGCTGCGCGAGGATGTCGGCGCGGAGCTGACGCTGCGCGGCATGGTTCTCGGCATCCTGATCACGCTGGTGTTTACAGCCGCAAATGTCTACTTCGGGCTTAAATCCGGCCTGACGTTTGCCACCTCGATTCCGGCTGCCGTGATCTCGATGGCGCTGCTGCGGGGATTTCGCGGCGTGACGATCCAGGAAAATAACATTGTGCAAACCGTTGCGTCGGCCGCGGGCACGCTGGGCTCGATCATCTTCGTGCTGCCGGGGCTCGTGATGATTGGCTGGTGGACGGGATTTCCATACGGTATATCGTTCACGATCTGCGCCGTGGGTGGCACGCTCGGTGTCATGTATTCGATTCCGTTGCGCCGGGCACTGGTCACGAACTCGAGTCTGCCGTATCCGGAAGGGGTGGCCTGCGCGGAGGTGCTGAAGGTCGGCGGCAGCGAATCGCTGGGATCGGGCGTCGTCGGACGCCACGGCCTCGCCGCGATGGTGTGGGGCTCAATCATTTCGTCGGCCTTTGCGGTCGTTATCGCGACGCAACTGTTTGCGGGCGATGTGGCGCAATATTTTCGTGTCGGCAGCAAGGGCGCGATCAGCGGCTTCGATTTTAGCCTGTCATTCGCGCTGCTGGCCGTCGGGCACCTCGTCGGGCTGTGGTGCGGAATCGCGATGCTGGTCGGTGCGCTCATTGCCTGGGGCGGCGCGGTGCCGTATCTGACCCTCCTGCACCCTGCTCCTGGCAGCGCGGAAACCGTGGGGCTCGCGGTCTGGGGTCAGCAGGTGCGCTTCATCGGCGCAGGAGCGATTGGCACCGCGGCGATCTGGACCCTGGTTTCCCTGTTGCGGCCGCTCGTCGGGGGCCTGTCCGAGGCGATGGCGGCGTCACGGCTGCGTCGCACGGGCCGCGGCGGGGAACTGCGGCGGGTTGAGCGCGACATACCCATTGGAATTGTCGCTCTCGTGACGCTCGTGTGCATGTTGCCGATCGGGATACTGCTCGCGCACATCGGCACGGTGAGTGGTCTTGGGGATCATTTGATACTGCTGGTCACGGGTGGTGTCACCTATATCGCGCTGATGAGTTTCTTTGTTGCCGCGGTCTGCGGCTATATGGCGGGCCTCATCGGCGCATCCAACAGCCCGCTGTCGGGAATCGGGATCATCGCGGTTCTGGGCGCGGCGCTTCTGCTGGTGCTGTTCGTCAAACCGTTGCTGGCGCCCTCTGCCAGTGCGGCGCTGGTCGCCTACGCCTTGTTCCTCACCTCCGTCGTGTTTTGTGCCGCCGCGATTTCCAACGACAACCTGCAGGATCTGAAAACCGGCCAGCTGGTCGGAGCTACCCCGTGGCGACAGCAGGTCGCTCTGGTCGTGGGCGTCATCGCCGGGGCGACGGTCATCCCGCCTGTCATGGATCTGCTTAATAAAGCCTATGGCTTTGCCGGGACACCGGGCGCGGACCCGGCCCACGCACTTGCGGCACCACAGGCCGCGCTGATTTCGGCGCTGGCGCAGGGCGTTATCCAGAGAAATCTCGAATGGAGCCTGCTGGGTGCCGGCGTATTGATCGGTCTTGGACTGATTGTGCTGGATCTGGCGTTGAAGCGCGGCACTCGCGCATCGCTCCCGCCGCTCGCGGTCGGCCTGGGGATCTATCTGCCAACGTCCACGACGATGATGATCGTCGTGGGTGCAGTGGCCGGCTGGGCGTATGAGCGGCGCGCGGCGCGAACTGCTGATCCCGATG
>DATMRM010000173.1:0-6444 GCA_035566155.1 Steroidobacteraceae bacterium
GCTCAGTCTCAGGCACGAGCGCCTGTTGTGACATCTAGGAACTCCAGCGGGTGTCCTTCGGACCGATACGATACGGGCTTCGCCTGCTGGCCGCATCGGATGCGGCAGAAATCGGCGCCGATTCAAGACCTTATTGGGTCAGGGATGCCGACATAGACACGGTCCCCGCCTTCATGATTAATTCCGTGTATCGCAATGGTTATTTCGGCGAACGACAACGTGAACCTCAGCGCATCGGTGGCACAGTGCCAAACGACGCGATGAAGGAGCGTTCGGTACGTGGCGCAGGTCGGCGCGCGCGATCCGCGGCGATAGCGCTGATGGCACCTGTGCTGGCGCTCAGCTACCCAGCCGCCTGTGGCGCCGACAGTCCCGCGCTGGCTCCCCGGATCGCGGCCGCCACCGCAACGGCGCACAACAACCGCACCTGTGTTGCTGCACGGCCGTTCTATTGGGAGATCGGAGATCAGCACGCGGCCCTTGCCTCCGGCACCGAGGGCGCAGCTGTGCCGACGGCCAGCACGACGCTACCGATTTCGACCGCGTCGGAATGGATCTTTGGCGCCTATCTGGTACAGGCGCGCCAGGGCAAACTGTCCGCGGCGGATATCGAGGCGCTGACGATGCGCAGCGGCTACAGCAACCTGCAGTACGACCGTTGCGTGCAGCGCGCGCCGAAAACGCCGCGCGCGGTGACGGTCCGCGACTGCTTTCATGCTGCGCATCTGGTCGGTGGCGGCAACAGCGACTTCAAACCGGCGCAGGTCGACAAGTTCTTCTACAACGGCGGACACTTTCAGCAGCTGGCAGCAAACGATCCGCGCCTGGCTGACCTCAGCGCCACCGCATTGACCGGAGTGATTGGCGGACAGCTCGGGACCGCGAGCGCCTTCAGTTACGATTCACCGGAACCAGACGCCGGCATCCGCACGACGTCGGGCGCGTACGCCGGGTTCCTGCGCAGAATTCTCTCGGGCCAGCTGCTCATTCGCGACCAACTCGGCGCTGAGGCGGTGTGTACCAATCCGGGGAGGTGTCAGACCGCGCTCAGTACACCCCTGCCGCAGACAGAGAATTCTCGCTATTCGCTCGGTCATTGGGTCGAGGACGATCCACGGGTCGGCGACGGCGCTTTCAGCGATCCGGGACTGCATGGCTTCTATCCGTGGATCGACGCTTCGAAGACGTACTATGGCCTGGTCGGCAGGGTGAGCCCGGCGCCGGGTGCGCACGTGGTATCGATGCAATGCGGTCGATCGATCCGCAAGGCGTGGTTCGCGGCTCGCGTACAATAGCAAGCCTTGAACCCGAAGCCACTGGTTTCATGCAGGCCAGATGGTGCATGCTGCGGCGTACGGATTCGGTGCCCAGCATGGAAAACGTAACTGATCGGAAAGCTCTCGTCGCCATCATTGACGATGATGAGTTGCTGATCAAACTACTCTCCGCCGTGCTCACCACCGCGGGTTTCGCGATCCAGTCTCACACGTCGCCGCGTTCGTTCGTCGATTGCTACGATCCGGATCAGCCTGGGTGTGTGGTGAGCGACATTCAGATGCCAGAGATGACTGGCTTGGAGTTGCAACAACATCTCAATCTGCTGGGCGCCGTCTCACCGGTCATCTTTCTGACCGGCACGGCCGATGTCAGCATGGCGGTCGAAGCAATGCGACACGGTGCCTTCGACTTTCTCGAGAAGCCGATCGGGAACCAGGCGCTGGTGGACGCCGTGCGGCGCGCGATCGAGCACGACGCGACCAATCGAAAACAGCTCGCGCAGCTTGGACGAATCCGCGCCCGATTCGATTCACTCACACGGCGCGAGCACGATGTGTATCGCCTGCTGGCCGAAGGCTTCGCGAACAAACAGATCGCGGCTGAGCTCAACATCGCAGGACGCACGGTCGAGTTATACCGCGCACGCGTGATGGAAAAGATGAACGTCAGGTCGTTAGCGCAGTTGTTGCGCATGAAAATCGAGCTCGAAAAACACCCTCACTGAATCTGTGACTCTGAGGCCGCGTCTTCCTGCGGCGATCCCGAATGCCCACAGGGCTTATCGCGGCACAGTTATGTCCGCGCCCGCCGCGCGCAGCGGGTTTTGTGAGCCAGGCCCGCCCGGCTTGCGGATTCCACGTATTTCGAATGCCCTGAGCACGGCCGACCATACAGAGCAGGATACGAGGAAACAGTCGATGGCAGACAGGTCAGGCAGTGCGCTCGAAGTCGGTGACTGCGTCACCTTCGAACGAAGCATGATTCCGGCGATCGGTACCGTCGCCGAGCTGCTCGACGACGATTATGTCAAGGTGCGATGGCACGACATGTCGATCGCGACCACCCATCGGCAACTCGCGCTGATCAAACTCGAGGCTCTCGTCCCGTGAGCGAGCACCAACCGATCATCGATCTGATTGAAGACTACGGACGGGTCGCGACCGACCTGCGCGAAGCGCTGATCTCCATGGGACTTCGTGTCAGGACACATGCGACCGTCGCGCGATACCTCGCGCGCGATGACGCGACGGACGCCGGCTGCCTCCTGTGCAGCATCCGACTTCCGGGCACTACGGGCCGCAGGTTGCAGGAATATCTGAATTTCATCGGCGCGGCGACTCCGGTCGTGCTGGTGGGCGATAGCGTCGACATGGGAGTGGCGGTCGATGCAATCCAGCTCGGGGTTTTCGACTACCTGGAGCTGCCGCTGGATCACGTGCGACTGGCCGACTGCGTACAGCGTGCGCTCGACTACGCGCAGCGCCAGCAGACCCATCTGCTGGATCTTATCTGCCAGGATGTGCAGTACTACGACGACGAGCAGCGGCTCAAACTACAGGGCGCCGCGGCTGCGATGAGTGGCGATCCGCAACTGAACCGCTTTTCGGATTTCATGAGCGAGCTGGCGCACATCAGGCCATCGGCCGCTGCGCGCCGCCTGCACTGATCGCTACTTCGGCAGCGTGAGCGTGAATTCGGCGCCCTTGCCGGGTTCGCCAACGGCGGCGATACGCCCGCCATGCCGTTCGACGATTCGCTTCACGAGCGACAATCCCACGCCGGTTCCCTCGAACTGATCGGCCCGATGCAGGCGCTGGAATGGCGCGAATAGGCGCTTGGCATCCCGCATATCGAAGCCCGCGCCGTTGTCGCGGATACAGTAGAGCTGTGTATCCCCTTCGTCGTGCGAGCGCATTTCAATGACGGGATGGGGCACCTGGCGCGTGTACTTGAAGGCGTTGCCCAGCAGATTGAAGAATACCTGGCGTATCAGGCTGGGATCGGCCTGCGCACGCGGCAGGGGCTGAATTCGAACCTCCACCGGCCGATCCGGCTGCGCGGTACGCAACTGCGCCACGATGCCTTCGATCATGGCCTGCAGGTCCACGAGTTCCTTCGACAGTGGCTGCTGGCCCAGGCGAGCGAAGCGCAGCAGATCTTCGGCCAGGTCCCGCAGCCGGCCGCCCCCCTCCACAATATGCGTCAGGTAGGTGTGCTGTGCTTCATTCAACGGGCCGGTGCCGGCGTCGAGCAGCAGTTCCGCAAAGCCGATCACCGCATTCAGCGGTGTGCGCAGATCGTGCGAGATCGAGTGCGCGAAGGAATCGAGTTCCGCATTGGCGCTGTGCAGCGCCTCATTGGCAGCCTCCAGTTCCGCCGAACGATGCGTCAGTCGGGCGACCAGCCTCGCATTCTCGATGCGAAGCTGCCGCGTCGCGAGTGTGCGCTCCAGCACCGGCAATATCATGGTCAGATTGAACGGCTTGAGGATGTAGTCGTGCGCTCCGCTCTTCATCGCCTCGACCGCCGTGTCGACTGTCCCGTGGCCAGTCATCACAATCCCCACCAGATGCGGGTCGATCGTCAGCGCCTCACGCAGCAGGTCGATGCCGTTGGTCTGGGGCATCATCAAATCCGTGAGCAGCAGGTCAAAGGCTTGCGAGCGCAGCAGCCCCAACGCCTCGACCGCTGAATGCGCGCCGGATACCGCGTAGCGATTCCCGGAGAGGGTCTGTATCAACGCGGTCACATTGCGCGGCTCGTCATCGACGATCAGCAGGCGGGGAACCGAGTCGTCCATCCTCATGCGCTCAACCCGTTCGCGGCTCGCATCAGTTGCCACAGGCCGGGTGCCGTTTGCTGCGCGAGGCCCTGTTGAACATAACTACGATCGGACAGATTCAGTGCCAATTGATCGGCGCGACTGCCTAGCAGCTCCCGGGTATCGCGAATGTCGAGCAGTGTCGACAGGCAGCGGATCATAACCCCCTTGCGACGCGGCGAGCATCACTTTGCTGCCGAGCCGTGACCTGACCAGTAATCAATCGGTGTCGCCATGGCGATGGGGTGTGGGGCGGGTTTTGTGACCCGTGCACGGTGTTTCTTCGGGTATCACGTATACCCGAAACACCTCGTGCGACCGAGTATGGGTGCCAGAGCGACAGGAAGGGCAGCACCATGACCAAACGCAGTTGCAGCTATCGCGAGCTACTGATGCAGGCCGCGCTCCAGGCGAGTCCCGTGGTCGAGCGGCCGCCTGCCGATCAGGCCGCCAGGCAGCTCGAAGCGCGCTGTTTGAGCGTGTTCCTGGGATTCGAGGCACTGCGCTACCGGCTGCATCTGCGGCGCGTGAGCAAATAGCAAGGGTCGAGTCACGCGGATCAATCCAGGGGCGTCAGCATTCCTTCCCGCAGGATGAACTCGATGACCTTGTCCAGCCCATAGCCGGTCTTGAGGTTGGTAAATACAAACGGGCGCTCGCCGCGCATCTTGCGCGCATCACGTTCCATCACCTCGAGCGACGCACCCACGTGCGGCGCGAGGTCGATCTTGTTGATGATCAACAGGTCCGACCGCATGATGCCCGGACCGCCCTTGCGCGGAATCTTGTCGCCTGCCGCAACATCGATCACGTAGAGCGTCAGATCTGACAGCTCTGGACTGAAGGTCGCCGCGAGATTGTCGCCGCCGCTCTCGACGATGATCAGATCGAGATTGTGAAACTGACGCATCAGCCCGTCGATCGCCGCGAGGTTCATCGAAGCATCCTCGCGAATCGCTGTGTGCGGACAGCCGCCGGTCTCCACGCCGCGGATACGCTCGGCCGGTAGCGCTTGGCTGCGGACCAGAAACTCCGCGTCCTCGCGGGTATAGATGTCGTTGGTGACGACAGCGATATCGAGCTGATCACGCAATTGCTTGCATAGCGAATCCACCAGCGCGGTCTTGCCGGAACCCACCGGGCCACCGACGCCCAGCCGCAGGACTTCAGCGTGTCTATCCATGGTGTTTGATTAGAGCATAGATCGATCGTTCAGGAGGTCGGCTTTGGACCGAAGCGGTACACGTTGCTGTCGCGAACATGAAAGCCGCACTTCTCATACAGGCGATGCGCAGCCCTGCGTGACGAGCGCGATGTCAGATCGAGCGTCTTGGCGCCGCGCTCGGCCGCCAGTTTGACCGCAGCGCGCACCAATGCCTCGCCGGCACCGCGCCCCCGCGCAGACTCATCGACCACGACGTCCTCGATCCAGGCGCGGATCGCAGTCGGAATCGGGAAGACTACCAAGGTCAGGGTACCGACGATCCTGCCATTCACCTGCGGATCGCGGGCGATCAGCAACAGATTGGAGGGCGCATCCAGGATTCGAGTCAGAGCCTGCAGAGTCATCGGTGGTGCCGAACTGGAAAGCTGAGGCAGAAGCCGGCCGAGAGCCTCGATGAGCCCGGAGCTCGCCCGATCGGCGATACTGATTTCGACGGCATCGGCGGCATGCGACATAGAATCCTCGCTGTAACCCGAGTGCGCAGTTGAGCGAACTGTCTTTTGAAGTGCACTGCTGATCGGTGCGGGAGTCAAGCCATGCGAGTGATGACAGGTCTGGGAATGGGATTATTGCTGGCAGCGACAGTCGCACAGTCGCAGCCCCCCGCGCGGCCCACGGTCGTGGAGCTGTTTACGTCCGAGGGTTGCAATTCCTGTCCTCCGGCCGAAGCGCTGATCGGAGTCCTGGTACAGCGCCGGCCCGACGTCATTGCTCTGGCTTATCACGTCGACTATTGGGACTACATCGGCTGGCGTGACCGCTTCGAGATACCTGAAGCGACACAGCGACAGCGCCAGTACCAGCACTCGCTGCACCTGAATACGGTCTATACGCCGCAGCTCGTGATCGATGGTCAGCGCGACGTGGTCGGCAACAATGATCCTGCGACCGTGCCAGCCAGCACTCATACGCAAGCGTTGGCGCTCGATATTGCGGTGCGCAATGAACAGCTCAACGTCTCGCTCGGCGCAGGTGGCTCAGGTTCGTCCGTCACTCCCGCAATCAACGATGTGGTGCTCGTGAGCTACCTGCGCCAGGGGGTCTCCAAAGTCACTCGCGGCGAGAACGCCGGGCGCGAACTGCATGAGTACAACATCGTGCGTTCGGTCCGGCGGCTTGG
>DATMRM010000174.1:0-2446 GCA_035566155.1 Steroidobacteraceae bacterium
TCGATGTCTCTCCCAGGCGCGAGGCGCGCTGGCGTGCAAGGGTGCTGTAGCAAGCGGCGCGCGTGCTTAGCAACTCCGCGTGCGAGGGAAGAAGAATGCGCGCGCGCTAGGCCACCTGACGCTTGGCCATCTCCGTTTCTCGCCGCACCGCCGACGGCATCACCCGCACCGGCAGGATCACCAGGCTCAGCCCATGCACTTGCAGGAACTTCTGCAACTCGAGCGCGGTGTGATTGTGCAGGAAGCGGCTGATGAAGCTTTCCAGTTCGGCCTCGAAAATTAGTTTGCCGGCGAAGAACACCGCTTGCGGGAATTCATGCGCGACATCCAGGCATAGGCGGCGCAACTCCGCGATGACATCGGGGCCGATACTGACGCGCAGTTCGGAATGCAGCCCAAGGTCGGTGGCGAAGCGGCAGTACTCGCTCAGATCGTCGGCCACCTGTTGCTCAAGCTGCCTGACCTCTTCGGGACCCTTCATCCGCGACGCTTCGACTTCGCCCACGCCGACGAAGATCACGTTGCGGTACTGGTCGCGGAAAAGCCGGCGCAGCGTCAGCAGGGTCGCGAGACCCAGGCCGTTGAAACCGTTGACCAGCAGCACCGCGGTCGGCGCGGTGGGGTCATACTTTTCAGGCGGACTCTCCTTGGCGGCGAAAATCTCGGGCAGGATGTCGGCCTCGAGCTGTTCGATCGCCTGGGCAATATAACGGTAATGGTGACGCACCGCGTAGCAGAGCGCGATCAGGGCGCCAGTTATCACGACCGTCACCCAGCCGCCCTCGTCGAACTTCAGCGTGATCGTCAGCAGCAGGATGAGCGCCGTGAACGTGCAGCCTATGCCGTTGATCGCGAGCTTGCGACCCCAGTGCGGCTCACGCTTGCGCTCCTGCCACCAATGCACGCTCATCCCGAGCTGCGAGAGCGTGAACGTGACGAACACGTTGATCGCGTAGAGCACGACCAGCAAATCCACCCGCGCCCGCGTGAACACCAGAATCGCGATCGCCGCCAGCCCCATCGCAAGCACCCCGTCCTGGGTCACCAGGCGCGAGCTGAGCTGCGCAAAGCGCCGCGGCAGCCAGCGGTCGGTCGCCATCGTAGCCAGCACGCGCGGTCCGTCGATGAAACCGGTCTGCGCAGCGACGAACAGCAGGGCGCCCTCTGTCATCAGGGTGAAGGTGACGATTGGCACTCCAACCGGCAGGCCTAAAAACTGCCAGTTGCCGGCCACGTGTTCGAACAGCACCGCGTTGAGCGTCTGGCCCTTTACCGGCGCGACGTTGAACAGCAAATAGCCGACCAGGATGCCGCCGGCCAGTCCGGCCAGTGAGATCGCCATGTAGAGCATCGTGCGCTTGCCGGTCACCGTGCGCGGTTCCCGCAAGATCGGCAGACCGTTGCTGACCGCCTCGATGCCGGTGTAGGTGCCGGCGCCCATGCTGTAGGCACGGAAGAAGACGATTGCCAGTCCCCACGCGCCTACCGTGTTGATACCGGTACGCACCTGGTTGATTGCGTCGTGAGTGATCGTCGGTAGTTCCGGGCTCCTGGCCAAAAGCCCATAGCCGACCAGCCAGAAATGCATCACCACGAAAGCCAGGAAGATCGGCAGCAGCGAGAGCACCGATTCCTTGATCCCCCGCAGGTTCATTCCGACCATCACCACGACCACCAAAAGGCACACCCAGAATCTCAGCCAATGCAAATGCGTTGGCAGAAAGCTGAAGATGGCGTCGCCGCCGCTTGCGATGGAGATCGAAATGGTCAAGACGTAGTCGACCACCAGCGCACATCCTGACACCAGCCCGGGATAGGGCCCCAACAGCTTGGTCGCCACCAGGTAGCCGCCGCCGCCCGACGGAAACAAGTCGATCGTTTGCGAGTACGAGGCCGAGATGATGAAGACGGTCAGCGCCGTCATCACGGCCAGGAACACCGCCAGGTACTGGTCGTGGCCGAGCGCGAGGAAAGCCTCCTCGGGACCGTAACACGACGAACTCAGTCCGTCGGAGCCGAGACCGACCCAAGCCAGGAAGGCGACTAATGAGAGGCTATGGAATATTCCGGGATCGCGAACGTCGCGCGGCGGTCCGATGAAGAGGTCGGTGAGGGTTCGTTTGCCGCCGCCATTTGGGGCGTCGCTGAGGGTGCGCTTGGTGCCACCTGGACCGTCGCTACCGGGTTGTGATGCCATCGGATTTATATCTGAGACCTTCTCATATTAGGGAGAGCAGTTTAGACACAAACCCCGACGGGGGCCAATTGGAGTCTAATCCGTTAGAATCGTGGCTGAATCAAACGAATACGTGGCACGCTTCAAGCCCAGACTGTAACGCGCTGCGTCGATCAGATTCTGCATCAGCGCGAGCACGGTCATCGGACCGGTGCCGCCCGGATTAAGCGTCAGCCATCCGGCGACTTCCTTCACCTGCTCGAAGTCGAC
>DATMRM010000175.1:0-2205 GCA_035566155.1 Steroidobacteraceae bacterium
GCAGAAGATCGCGCTGGCGCAGTACGAGAAGGCGATCCAGTCCGGTTTTCGCGACGTCGCCGACGCGTTGGCGCTCACCGCGTCAATCGATCGCCAGCATCGTGCACAGCAGGGGCTGGTTGAGGCGACTTCTCAGGCGTACGAGCTTTCGCAGCAGCGGTACAAGACGGGCGCGGACAGCTATCTCACCCTGCTCGATGCGCAACAACGCTATTACGCCGCGCAGCAAGGGCTGATTTCGACCCGGCTGGCGGAGCAGAGCAATCGCGTGACGCTCTACAAAGCACTAGGTGGAGGCTGGCAGGAGCACAGTGGCCAAACCGCTTCGAATCATTGAGGCGCGCGGCAACGGACTCGCCGCGCGCGCTGCCCATCAGCGCGAGCGCATCCTGGATGCGGCCGAGAAATGTTTCATCGTTGCCGGCTTTCATGCGGCAGGGATGGCGCGGGTGGCGGAAACCGCTGGCGTGAGCGCCGGGCTGATCTACCGCTACTTCGACAGCAAAGCCTCGATCGTCAAAGCCATTGTCGCGCGGCATCTGGAGAACGAGGGCTCGCGGGTGATCGACCAGCTCGCATCGCCGGAGGAAATGTGCGATGCCATGCTCGATCTGTTCGACCGCTGGCGTCGTGGCGATGACCCAAAGATGAATGCCTGCTTGCTGCTGGATCTGGCCGCCGAATGCAGCCGCGATTCGAAGATCGCGCGTGTGGTGCGTGACAAGGACCGCATGGTCGAGGAGCATCTGGCGCGCGCGGTCGAGCGCATCGCCGAGGCACGTGGCACCCGGGTGGGCGCGGCAGAGGCGCGCAGCCGGGCCATTATTCTTCAGTGCTTAATCGAGGGACTGGCGTCCCGGGCCGTGCGCGATCCGACCTTGCAACGCCGTACCCTGAAGTCGGCGATGGAGAAGATTGTCACGGTTCTGCTACAGGGCTGAGCATTGCGCCTGAAACCGTGACCCAGCACGCGCCCCGGGGGGTCCGGACCTGTCGGGCTTTGTTAATTCCGTCGCATTTCGCTTTGCAGCGCAGGCCCACAATGCCGTCAGAAATGAACACGGCAGGCCATGGGCGAAACCGCCATAACGCGTGAACTCCGGGCCCCTACCGCCCCGGAAACCAAGCCTCTGCTTGCGATGCTGGAGCAGTGGCCGTGCGCGGTACTGCTGTTTGATGCGGATGCGCGACTGCACTGGTGCAACGATGCGGCACGACAGCTTTCGACCTCGCGCCGCGAGTCACTGCTGGGGCTGGGTGCCCCGGGGCTCGGGCTGGCCTGGGCGCTGGCGCCCGAACAATTCGTTGCGGCCCTGTCCGGCACCGAACTCAAATTTCGGGCGGGACCCACAGACGCTCCCCATCGTTACGACATACGTCTGCGGCGAGTGGATGTCGGAGGCGCACGCCATGCGGTGATGTGCCTCATCGAGCCGCACCTCGGCGCGAGCGAGGATGCCATCGGCAGCGAACGCGAGCAGTCGTTCGATGCTGCACAGGCCGGTATCTGGCGCTGGAATCTGGCCAGCGGAGAGGCCTCGGTCGATGAGTCCTGGTGCCATCATTTGCAACTCAATCCCTGCTCCGGTGGCGAGCATCCGACACGCTGGGCATTGCAGGTACATCCGGACGACGGCCCCGACTATCGCCGGCGGCTGTCAGAACTGAAGAGCGGTGCGACCGCATACTTCGAGGATGAGTACCGGATTCTGACGCTAGACAACCGCTGGCTCTGGATTCTGCAGCGCGGTCGCGTGATCGCACGCAACGCGGACGGCACGCCGCAGCGAGTCATCGGCATTTGTATCGATATCGATCGGCGCAAACGCGAGGAGACCGCGTCCAAGGCCAATGAGGCGCGGCTCGCGACAGCGCTGTGGGGTGCGCGCGCCGCGTTCTGGCAATGGCATCTGCCGACCGACATTCGCACGATGAGCCCCATGTGGTATGCAATGACGCGCTACACGCGCGAACAGTGGGAGACGCTTCCCAATCCGTGGCTGTCGCGCCTGCATGACGATGATCGTGAGGCCGTGATTCATGCCGTGGATGAATATCGCAAGGGCAGCGTGGACAGCCTCGAATACGAATACCGCCTCAGAGTGTCGAGCGGCGAGTGGAAATGGATGCTCGATCGCGCCCGCGCGGTGGAATGGGACCTGGACGGCAATCCCACGGTGATCATGGGCGTCTCGCTCGACATCG
>DATMRM010000176.1:0-17284 GCA_035566155.1 Steroidobacteraceae bacterium
GGACAGGATGTGGATATCTCGCTGATCTACCGGCCGCTCGACACGCAGAACATCGTGCTGCGGACCTCGTACGCCCAGCTGTTCACCGGCGGCGCGTCCGAGGCACTGTTCCCGAAAAAGAATCCGGGTTACTTCCTCTTCAATCTCATCCTGACGTACTAGTGAAAGCGATGAACACGTATGGATTGCGAATCGCCGCGCCGCTCCTGCTGCTCGGATGCACCGTAGCGGCTGTCAGTTTCGCGGCCGGCGGCATGGAGCACGCGGTCTCGCGCCAGTACGTCACGGCGCCCGCCGCGCCGAACGCGCAGTCGCCGGAAGCGGCCGCGGCCAAGAGCAGCGGCTGTCTGTCCTGCCACACGCAGACCGACAGTCCGAGCATGCACGTGAGCAGCGCGGTGAACCTGGGGTGCGTGGACTGCCACGGCGGCAACAATTCCGTCGTGCTGCCGAGCGGTGCGACCGCCGGTTCGGCGCAGTACCGCAAGACGCAGGACAGCGCGCACGTGTTGCCGCGCTACCCGCAGGCCTGGCACTACCCCTCCAGCGCCAACCCGAAGCAGAGCTACACCCTGCTCAACCGCGAGAGTCCCGAGTTCATCCGTTTCGAGAATCCGTCGGACTTCCGCGTGGCGCGCGAGTCCTGCGGCGCCTGTCATGCCGACATCATCGAAGCCTCGATCCGCAGCATGCATGCGACCGATGTGATGCTGCTGGGTGGCGCGGCCTACAACAACGGCATCCTCGACGCCAAGAACTACATCCTTGGCGAGTCCTATACGCGCGATGGCGTCGGCGCCACGCTCAAGGGCCCGGTGAACCTCGATCCCACGGTGGCCTTCAACGCCAGCATCCTGCCGGTGCTCTATCCGCTGCCCTCCTGGGAGACGCTCAAGCCCGGCGACATCTTCCGCATCTTCGAGCGCGGCGGCCGCAACATCGGCAACCTGTTCTCGGAGACCGGACTGCCGGACGCCAACGGCAACATCGAGCGCATCGAGGAGCCGGGCCGGCCGGACATCCGCGCCTCCAACCGCGGAGCGGGGACCGGTGCGCGTATTTCGGTGCCGGTGATCAACATCACCAAGACGCGCCTGAACGATCCGCTGCTGTGGTTCATGGGGACCAACGATCAGCCCGGGGACTACCGCCAATCCGGCTGCGCGTCCTGCCACGTGGTCTACGCCAACGATGCGGATGCCTACCATTCAAGCGTCTACGCGCAGTTCGGTCACGATGGCACCTCCCAGACCATCGACCCGACGATCAGCAAGACCGAGTCCGGACATCCCGTCAGGCACGCGTTTGCGCGTTCGGTGCCCACCAGCCAGTGCATGGTCTGCCACATGCACCAGCCCAACATGTTCCTCAACAGCATGCTCGGCTACACCATGTGGGACTACGAGTCGGACGCACCCTCGATGTGGCCGGCGAAACAGCAGTATCCGTCGATCAAGCAGCAGCGCGAGATCCTGGATCGCAATCCGGAAGGCGCCGCGGTGCGCGGCAAGTGGGCCGACGTCAACTTCCTGCGCAGCGTCGCGCGCCTCAATCCGACGCTGAAGGACACGCAGTTCGCTGACTATCACGGCCACGGCTGGAACTTCCGCGCCGTGTTCAAGCGCGACCGCGCCGGCGACCTGCTCGATGCGAAGGGCCAGATCGTCGATGACAACGATCCGCAGAAATTCCAGAAGGCGGTGCACCTGCAGTCGGCGCACGTGGACGTCGGCATGCAGTGCGTGGACTGTCACTTCTCGCAGGACAACCACGGCAACGGCTATATCTACGGTGAGGTGGCCGCGGCGGTCGAAATCGGCTGCAAGGACTGCCATGGCACCGTGAAGTACTACCCGAACCTGCACACGTCCGGTCCCGCCGCGCTCGAGGGGGGCAAGGATCTGTCGGCGCTGCGCACGCCCGACGGCCGTCGTCGCTTCGAGTGGGTGAACGGCGAGTTGTATCAGCGCTCGATGATCGATCCGAAACTCGAGTGGCGCGTGAGCCTGGTCAAGGACACGGTCACGCCCGGCAATGCGCACTACAACGAGAAGGCGGCGCGCGCCAAGCTGATGAGCACCGACGTCGCCACGCTCTCCTGGGGCGCCGGCGTGCCCGAGCAGAAACTTGCGCACAGCGACAGCTCGATGGAGTGTTACGCCTGCCATACCTCGTGGACCACGAGCTGCGGCGGCTGTCACCTGCCGATCGAGGCCAACGCCAAGACCGAACGGCACCACTACGAGGGCGGCGTCACGCGCAACTACGCGACCTACAATCCACAGGTCGCGCGCGATGATATGTTCCTGCTCGGCCACCGCGAGAGCGCCAAGGGCGGCAGGATCGCGCCCTATCGCTCCAGTTCCGCGCTGGTGCTGTCATCTACCAACGCCAATCGCGAGCACGTCTACGTACAGCAGCCGCCGATCTCGGCCAGCGGCTACAGCTCGCAGGCCTTCAACCCGCACTATCCGCACACCGAGCGCAAGGTCGAGACCAAGACCTGCGCCGACTGCCATCTGTCGAAGGCGAACGACAACAACGCCATCATGGCGCAGCTGCTGATGTTCGGTACCAACTTCATCAACTTCGTGGGCTATCACGCCTATGTGGGTGACAAGGGTGCGGTCAGCGCGGTACAGGTGACCGAATGGGATGAGCCCCAGGCGGTGATCGGCAGCTATCTGCACAAGTACGCCTATCCGGATTACTACGCGCAACACCTCAAGAACGGCAGAGCGCTCCAGCATGCCCAGGAGCACGAAGCCGGCGATGCCGAGTGCATCCAGCTGCGGGGCGAGTATCTGTTCGTGGCGGAGGGCTCGCGCGGCATGCGCGTCTACGACGTCGCCAGTGCCTCCAACAAGGGCTTCTCGGAAGGGGTGATCACCGCGCCGGTCAGTCCGCTGGGTCAGAACACGCGCATCCGCTCGCGCAATGCGACTTGTGTCGCCCTGCCGACAAACCAGCCGGTCAATCCGGCGCGTAATACGCCCGCCAAGATGCGCACCGAGAACCAGGAGATGGTGATGCACCCGCTGTATCACTATGCGTATATCACCGACGCCGAAGAAGGCCTGATCCTCACCAACGTGGATACGCTGGTGGACGGTGAGGCGCGCAACAACTTCTTCAGCCGCGCACTGACCTGGAATCCGGACGGCATCCTCAAGGGCGCCCGCCACATCACGATCGGCGGCTCGCAGCTCTACATCACCACGCCGCGCGGCCTGGTGATCGTCAGCGTGGACAATCCGCTGACACCCAAAGTGATCGCGCAGCTGCCGCTGCCGGATCCGCGCGCCACCGCGCTGCAGTTCCGGTACCTGTTCGTGACCGATGCCAAGGGTCTGGAAGTGGTGGATGTCACGCACCCGGACAAGCCGCGGCTGCTGCCGAACAATGTGATTGCGCTGAACGATGCGCACCGTGTCTATGTGGCGCGCACCTACGCCTACGTGGCCGCCGGCCGCGAGGGCCTGGTGATCGTCAATGCCGAACGGCCGGAGGCGCTGCGCGAGTACCAGCGCTTCAATGCCGGCGGCGCACTCAGCGATGCCCGCGATGTCGTGGTCGCCTCCACCAACGCCTCGCTCTATGCCTACGTGGCCGACGGCAGCGGCGGACTGAAGGTGCTGCAGCTCACCTCGCCCGAATCGCAGCCGAAGTTCTACGGCTTCAGCCCGGAACCCAAGCCCCAGCTGATCGCAAGCTTTGCCACCGAGCGGCCGGCGATGAGCCTTTCCAAGGGGCTGGATCGCGATCGGGCAGTGGATGAGAGCGGCAATGAGATCGCCGTGTTCGGAAGGCGCGGGGCCCGCCCGCTGTCACTGGATGAAATGAAGGCGCTGTATCTGGATGCGAGCGGCAATCCGTGGTTCGTCCCGGACGATACGCCTCCCGTGCACACGGCTGCCAACAGTCGATGACGGCGGATGATGCGGGCGTACTCGATTCTCTGCTGCGCCCTGTTCTTCGCTGTCCCGCCATGGACGCTCGCGCGCGCGGCTGACACCCCGCCCGCTACCGCTGGGGCGTATAAGCACCTGGGGGTCGCGAGCTGCGCCACCAGCGTGTGTCACGGCAAGGAAACCGAGCAGACCGGTCGTGACGTCGCGCTGAATGAATACCGCATCTGGCTCGAGCAGGACCGGCATTCGCAGGCCTACCGCGCACTCGACAATGCGCGCTCGCGCCAGATCGCGGCGAACCTCGGTCTGCCCAGTGCCACCACCGCGAAGCTCTGCCTGGACTGTCATGCCGATAACGTGCCGGCCACGCAGCGCGGACCCAAGTTCCAGATCAGCGACGGGGTGCAGTGCGAGGCCTGCCACGGCGGCTCGGAGAAGTGGATCGAGACCCACAGCCAGCAGAGCGTCACGCATGCCGCCAACGTCGCCAACGGCTTGAATCCGACCGAACAGCCGCTGCGTCGCGCGCAGGTGTGTCTGTCATGCCATGAGGGTACGGCCGATCAGTTCACCACCCACCGCATCATGGGTGCCGGGCATCCGCGCCTGGCGTTCGAACTGGATACGTATACCTACAACCAGCCGCGGCATTTCAAAGCCGACACGCCCTCCTATGTGAAGCGCAAGGGCAAGATTCCGGAAACCAATCTCTGGATCACCGGACAGCTGCAGACGACCCAGCGCTACCTCACGCTGGTGCAAAGCCCGCTGTTCACACCCGGCGGCCTGACCCCCGAGCTGTCGATGTTCGATTGTTTCGCCTGTCATCACTCGATCGACAAGCCTCACTGGACTCGCGCGCACGCCGGCAACGGCATCCCCCCGGGCACGCTGCGGCTGCAGCGGCAGTACTTTTTGGTGCTGCAGGCGATCACCGAAACGCTCGAGCCGAAGCTCACGCAGGAACTGGTCGCCGCGACCGACACCCTGATGCAGGCCGGCCAGACCGACGCCGGCAAAGCGCGCGCGGCCGCCAAAGCGCTGCAGGATTGGGTGCGGGCGCGTGATGAATGGTCCAAACGCAGTTACTCGGCCAACGACACCGCGGCCCTGCGCAAGGCGCTGCTGCGCTTCGCGGCCGAGGATCGTGCCAGCGACTTTGCGATGGCCGAACAGGTGGTGCTCGGCGTCGAAAGCCTGAGCTACTCACTCGGTGATCATGAGCGGCGCAAATCGGCGATCGACGCGCTCTACAATGGTGTCGCCAGCGCCGCGAAGTTCGATCCCGCGCAATTCATGCAGATCGCGCGCGGCCTGCAGGGGCAGTTCTAGCGCCATGACTGAATTCGCCGCACTAACGCATCCGGGCAACCGCGAAGGCGAGAATCAGGACTCGATTGGCTGGGACACCCAGCAACAACTGTGGTTCGTCGCCGATGGCATGGGCGGACATGCGAGCGGCGAAGTCGCCAGCCGCGTGGTGAAGGAAACCCTGCTGGCCCAGGCCGCGCTGGTAGGTGTACCGGCAGCCGTGCTGCTGGCGCACGAAGCGGTGTGCCGCGAAGCCCAGCAACTGGATCCGGCGCGCGGCATGGGTTCGACCGTGGTTACCGCCCAGATTCAGAATCGTTCAGCGCAGATCGTGTGGGTCGGCGACAGTCGCGCTTACCTGTGGCGTCGCGGCGGGCTGCAGCGCCTGACACGCGATCACTCCTATCTGGAGATGCTGCGGCAGGAGGAGAACTTAAGCGAGACGGCACTGCGCAATCAGCAGGGTTCGAACGTGGTCACGCAGGCGCTCGGTATGGGCACGCCCGACCCCTCGCAGGCCAACGTGCCGCTGCGCCACGGGGACTGGATTGTCCTGTGCAGCGATGGCCTGCCGGTGGAATTGCGCGACTCGGAGATCGCCAAGACGCTGGCCGCGCACTCCGCCTCGCCGAAGGAGGCCGCCGACGCGCTGCTGAAAGCGACCATGGAACACGGCGGACGCGACAATATCAGTATCATTGTCATACCGTATGATGGCGTCAGTGCGAGGGGGACGTGGAGCCTGCCCGGCTTCAAGAGTCGCATCTTCGAATGGACGGCAGTGCTGGCAGGAATGGTATTGGCCGCGGCCATCGCGCTGGCCTGGAAGCGCTGGACTAAATAACTCATGGCGGAAGTACAGTATTTCCTGAAAAAAGCGGACAGCGGCAAAGAGACCGAGATCAAGGGGAATCTGTCCGTCGGACGCAGTCAGGAGAGTGGCCTTCGGCTCACGGAGGGCAATCCGTCGCGCAACCATGCGCGGCTGAGCCTGACGGACGGTGTGCTGTTCGTCGAAGACCTCAAATCCACCAACGGTACGTTCGTTAACGGCACCAAGATCGAATCCCGGACTCGGCTGGCATCCAACGACAAGGTGCGCTTCGACGTCGAGGAGTACGTACTGCGGGTCGATGTGCCCGCGCCACCGCCCGATGCCGACCGCACCGCGATGCGGCCGCAGGCGCTGGTCGCAGAATCAGCCAAGCCGAACCTGCCTCCGGCCTGGGCGGATGCGGGCGAGTCCCCGGGCGGGGGCAAGACGGTCTTCAAGACCATGGAGCAGATGGAGGAGGAGCGCAAACGCGCACGCGAGCGCGCGGCCAAAGCCGGCGAACTCGGCCCGGTGAGTGTCCCCCAGCTGACCATCTATGACGGCGGTGGCCTGCCACTGACCGTGCAGCTGCGCGGCAGCGATCCGAACAACTGCGAGTGGAGCGTCGGGAGCGATGAGGGACGCGAGATCCGCATTCAGCGAGACGGCGTCTCAGGTTTACACGCCAAGATCGTGAATTCTGAGAAAGTTTGGAAGGTCGTTGATCAGGTGTCGGGCAATGGTACGTTCGTCAACGGCAAGCGCGTGACGGTGAGCTACCTCAAGAACGGCGATCGCATCGCCTTCGGTCCGGCCGAGTGCGTGTTCCAGGCCCCTGACACCCGGACCGCTCCCACGCCCCGCCCATCCGCTTCAGCCGCCAGTGCCGCGCCGATGGATGCCCGCCGCAAGCGCGGGCTGCTGATCGCCGGACTGTCGTTCCTGGGCACACTGCTGCTGCTGGTGGTGCTGCTGAAGTGGCTCGGCTGATCTGACGCGATGTGAGCATGGCCTTTACCCGCCGCGACCTGTTCTGGTACTGCGCCGGAGTGCTGACGGTCGCGGTCATCGGGTTGCTGGTGCGTGCACTCAACGGCCCACAGAACAACACGCCGGTAGACCTGGACGCTCACAGCCGCGTGGGTGTCATGACGACACCGGATGCCAGCGATGCCGCTGCCTCCCGGACTGAGCCCGAGCCGGCTGCGGCTTCGAACCCCCGCGCCGCCGGTTCGATGGATCAGATGCTGGCACGCCTCGAGGCAAGACTTGCGGCGCAGGGCGGCAGCGATGCCGACTGGGAGCTGTTGGCTCAGACCTACCAATTCGTCGGCCGCACCGACGATGCGAAGCTCGCGCGCTCGCACCAGTTGCCGCCTTCGGCCATGAGCAGCGCGGCGGCCGCGCGCTCCCCGGCTAGCGATAGCGACCGCGGCAGCGCGAGCGGTCCGGCGCCCGGACCGGTCGCGATCTCGGGGCACGTGGAGCTGGCGGCAGCCCTCAGGTCCAAAGTACCCGACGGACTGACGCTGTTCATCGTCGCCAAGTCGGTGGACTCGCCCGGCCCGCCGGTCGCGATCCTGCGCACCGCCACCGGACACTGGCCGCTGGCCTTCACACTCGATGACTCGAACGCGATGATGCCGGGCCGCACGCTCTCGAGCGCGCGGCACGTGACGATCGAGGCGCGCGTCTCGCGGACCGGCGTCGCAACGCCGCAGCCCGGGGACTGCCAGAGCCCGATCGCGACCATCGATGCCCACCAGGGCACGCCGGTGCGAATCATCATCGATCACGTGATCGGCTGAAGCGCACCTGAAGTCATGCCAGGACCCACGGTAGAGCAGCAGCGTCTGGCGGCGAGCTTTCCAGAGGGCGAAGGCTGGAAAAAATGGGGTCCGTATCTGGCCGAGCGGCAGTGGGCCACGGTTCGCGAGGACTACAGTGCCGACGGCAATGCGTGGGAGTACTTCCCCCATGAGCACGCGCGCAGCCGCGCCTACCGCTGGGGCGAGGACGGTCTGGCCGGCATCTCGGATGCGACACAGCGCCTGTGCCTCGCACTCGCAATCTGGAACGGCCGCGATCCGATCCTGAAAGAGCGCCTGTTCGGTCTGACCAGCAAGCAGGGCAATCACGGCGAGGACGTCAAGGAGATCTACTACTACCTGGATGCCACCCCGACGCATTCCTACCTGAAGATGCTCTACAAGTATCCGCAGGGAGAATATCCTTATCAGCAGCTCGCGGATGAGAACCGCCGCCGCAGCGCGCGCGAACCGGAATTCGAGCTCATCGACACCGGCCTGTTCGACGACAACCGCTATTTCGACGTGTTCGTCGAGTATGCGCAGAACGAACCGGACGACATCCTGATGCGGGTGCGCGCGGTCAATCGCGGCCATCGCTCCGCGGTGCTGCACCTGATCCCACAGATCTGGTTCCGCAATACCTGGAGCTGGGTCACCAGCCCCGCCCTGCCGGTGATGTACCGCGCGGACCGGCACGTCATCGGCATCGATCACCCGGAGCTCGGAAGCTATCAGCTCTACGCCGAGGGTGAGCCGACGCTCATGTTCTGCAACAACGAGTCGAACCCCAGACGGCTGTGGGGCGATCAGAACGCGCAGGGCTACTGGAAGGATGCCTTTCACGATGCGGTGATCCGCCGTCACAGCGCGGCGCTCAACCCGCGCGAGGTCGGCACCAAGGCCGGCCTCGCCTATCGTTTCGACATCGCGGCGCAGGGCAGCGCCCAGGTGCAACTGCGCCTGTCAAAGCTGCCGCAGCGCGCGCCGTTCAAGCAGTTCGAGGCCGTCATGGCGACGCGCTTGCGCGAAGCGGACGAGTTCTACGCGCAGCTGCAGGACACCCTCAAGGACAGCGATGCACGGCTGGTGCAGCGCCAGGCGTTCGCCGGCATGATCTGGAGCAAGCAGTTTTACTGCTTCGACGTCTACAAATGGCTCAAGGGCGATCCCACGCAGCCGCGCCCGGATGCCGCGCGCAAGCGCAATCGCGAATGGGAGCATGTGGAAAACGCCGACATCATCTCGATGCCCGACAAGTGGGAATATCCGTGGTACGCCGCGTGGGACCTGGCCTTTCACTGCATACCGCTGGCGCACCTGGATACGCAGTTCGCCAAGGAGCAGCTGTTGCTGCTGGTCCGCGACTGCTACATGCACCCCAACGGCCAGATCCCGGCCTACGAGTGGGCCTTCAGCGATGTGAATCCGCCGGTGCACGCCTGGGCCGCATGGCGGGTGTTCCAAATTGACCGCAAGACGCGCGGCAGCGGCGACTACAGCTTCCTGGAGCCGATCTTTCACAAGCTGATGCTCAATTTCACCTGGTGGGTGAACCGCAAGGATGCCGCCGGCCGCAACGTGTTCCAGGGCGGATTCCTCGGGCTCGACAACATCGGCGTGTTCGACCGCAGCTCACAGCTGCCCACCGGCGGGTATCTGGACCAGGCCGACGCCACCAGCTGGATGGCGATGTATTCGCTGAACCTGATGCGTATCGCGCTGGAGCTGGCGCGCCACAATCATGTCTACGAGGACATCGCCGCCAAGTTCTTCGAGCACTTCCTGCATATCGCCAAAGCGATGAACAACATCGCCGACCGCGGCATCGGTCTGTGGAATGAGCGCGATGAATTCTTCTACGACGTGCTGCACCTGCCGGACGGGGCCATCGAACCGATGGCCGTGCGTTCGGTGGTTGGACTGATTCCACTGTTTGCGGTGGAGACGCTGGAACCGGAGTTGCTGGCCTCGCTCCCGGTTTTCAAGCGGCGGGTCGAGAGCGTGCTGGCCAAGCGCCCCGATCTGGCCGGTTTGGTCTCGCACTGGCATGACGAGGGCCGCGGCAACCGCCGGCTGCTGTCGCTGCTGCGCGGACGGCGCATGAAACGCCTGCTCAAGCGCCTGCTCGATGAGCGCGAGTTCCTGTCCACTTACGGCGTGCGGGCGATGTCACGGGTGCACGCGCAGCAGCCCTACGTGTTCCGTCACGACGGCATGGAGCTGACGGTCGCCTATCAGCCGGCCGAGTCCGACTCGGGTCTGTTTGGCGGCAACTCCAACTGGCGCGGCCCGATCTGGTTTCCAATCAACTACCTGATCATCGAATCGCTTGAAAAGTTTCACCATTATTACGGCGATGACTTCAAGGTGGAGTGCCCGACCGGCTCGGGCCGTTTCATGACGCTGGATGAGGTCGCGAATGAACTGGCGACGCGGCTCACGCGCATCTTCCTCAAAGACGAGTATGGGTTGCGGGCCGTGAACGGCCGCCCGCGCCGGCAACTGGACCCGCACTTCGCCGACGACGTACTGTTTTACGAATATTTCGACGGGGATACCGGCCGTGGACTGGGTGCCTCCCATCAGACCGGATGGACGGGCCTGGTCGCCCGGCTGCTGATGCCGCGTTACCTGCGGCGTGCGCCGAAATCCTTCGATCTGGCGGACGTCACGGTCTTCAACCGTCGACCTTCCCTTTGATCCTGCGAGTGCGCGCTTGTAGACTGTGGAACGCTAACCCGCGCAAGAGAACACTGGTAGCAATGCGTCAAAGACGACGGGATCTGGTCAGGACGACCCTCGCAGGGGGCTGCGCGGCTGTACTGGCGGCGTGCGGCAGCACCACCAATATCAGCCAGTCCGGCGTGCTGCAGATTCCCTCTGCCACCGAAGCGCTGTCCATCAGCGACGTGCAACAGATCTTTGCGCAGGCCACCGCCGAAGCCCAGGCGCGTAACAAGCCTGCAACCATTGCGGTGGTCGATCGTGTGGGCAACGTGCTCGGCATTTTCCAGACCACCGGCGCGGCGGGCTCTACTTTCACGATCAATGGCGGTCGCGGTGCCGTGGGTGGCCTGGAGGGCATCAAGGTACTGCCCTCGGAGGCTGCCGCGATCGCCAAGGCGCTGACGGCTGCGTATTTCTCTTCGAACGGTAACGCGTTCAGCAGCCGCACCGCCGGCCAGATCATTCAGCAGAACTTCGATCCCGGTCAGACCGGCGCCACCGCGGGCCCGTTGTTCAACGTGCAGTTCTCCCAGCTCACCTGCTCGGATGTGAGCAAACAGGCCAGCGCCGGCACCCAGGGCCCGCACCGCTCGCCCCTGGGCTTTGCGGCGCAGCCCGGCGGATTGCCGCTGTACAAGAACGGAACGGTCGTCGGCGCGGTCGGCGTGATTGCCGATGGCGTGTATTCGCTGGTCACCGACTACGTCAACAACACCAGCCCCGACGTCAATGAACTGATTGCGGTGGCAGGCACCGCGGGCTTCCAGGCGCCGACCGGCATTCGTGCCGACCACATCACCGCCGGAGGCAATACGCTGATCTTCGACACCAGCGAAGCGCTGATGACCAACCCGGCCAGTGCACCCTCGTTCGCGTCGATCATCGGCACGGCCGGCGCACTCGACAACTTCGCCGGGTTTGGCGGCAATCCGATCGTCGCCGGCCAGGCCTACGGCACCCCCGGCTCAGGCGTGGTGCCTGATACCAATCCGGCGCTGGATGGCACCGGCGACTACGTGGTGGTGGACGGCACCGGCACCAACCGATTTCCGCCGAAGGCAGGCACTGACGGGCTGATGACCCAGGCCGAGGTCATACAGATCATCAAGAGCACGCTGCAGGTCGCCAATCACACCCGAGCGCAGGTGCGCCAGCCCCTGGGTTCGATTGCGCAGGTCTCCGTGACCGTGGTCGACACCGCCGGGGAGATCGTGGGTTACGCTCGCTCGCCCGATGCCCTGGTGGACAGCATCGACGTCGTGCAGCAGAAAGCACGCACCGCGCTGTTCTTCTCCAGCCCCACCGCAGCGGCGCAGTTGCAGACCCTGCCGGCGGCCAACTATCTGGATCCCACCGCCACCACAGTGCTGAGCACCTCGCCGATCACGGCCTATGTCACGGCCGCGCAGAGCTTCTTCGCCGATCCGCAGGCCTTCGCCAACGGCATCGCCTTCTCGACGCGCGCGATCGACAACATTGCGACGCCATTCTTTCCCGACGGCATCCCGGACACGCCGAACGGGCCGTTTTCCAAACCGATCGCGAACTTCAGCATCTTCAACGATGGCCTGGAACTGGATCTGGTGATCAACAAGTTCGTCGCGGCATTGCAGGGCAATACCACGCCCAACTGCACCGGCCTCAGCCAGATCCGCAATGGCATCACGACCTTCGGTGGCGGCTTTCCGATCTATCGCGGCACGCAACTGGTCGGCGCGATCGGAGTATCGGGCGATGGTACCGATCAGAGCGATCTGATCGGCTTTATCGGGCTGAGCGAAGCCGGCAAAGCGCTCAACACCGGCATCGGCAATGCGCCCCCGGCCATGCGGGCCGACACGCTGACTCCACTGGGAACGCGCTTGCGCTACGTCAATTGCCCGCAGTCACCTTACGTGGACTCTGACGCACAAGGCGTGTGTCAGGGCTTGTAGCGCGGGGGTCTAGTTAGCCCCGTCGCGGCGGGCGCCTGAACGGGAAATCACTCGTCGGTACACTCGCACGTCCACCGTCGGTGCCTTGAGTACAGCTGGATGCTCGCGAGTCGGTACCCCGCAGATGGTCAAGGCCACCTCTGCCGTACCCTTATTCAACCACCGGGGAGCAACCGTGCACAAATATAAGTTCATCGTACTGACCGGTCCCGTGCCGGGACAGGAGAAGGAGTACAACGACTGGTATCAGAATGTTCACTTGAAGGACGTGGTGGCGATTGACGCCTTCAAGACCGCGCAGCGTTTTCGTTTGCAGCAGGCGGTCATGCCCGTTCCCGGTCTGCCATCGTATCTTGCCATCTACGATATTGAGACGGACGACATCGATGGCGCGGTCAAGGAGTTGGTGGACCGCGCGGCAAGCGGCCAAATGGTTATCTCAAAGGCCCTGGCGACGGACGTGGGATTCGCGGCCGTGTACGAACAGCTGGGTCCCCTCGTGAAGGCGTGATTGAGCCGAAGACGCCTTTGTCCACGCTGATAGGAATCGACCGCTCGACTGTCTACGGAGCCGCTCGTTTCATCGCAACGATTGACTGCATCAGCTGATGGCAGTGGCCGATGACGGCAGCATCAGTGCGCCGACTATTTCTTCGCAGGCAACTTTGCGAGGTCAGCGTCGATATCGGCCAGCACCTGGTCCGTATACTTATCTGGCGCGTACTGTTGAATGCCCTTAAGTGTCAACGACCGTGCCATGTCGATCTGAGCTTGTGATGAAAACCCTGGTATGTGCTTGTCGATCACCGCACGGGCATCCGGATCGTCCAACAGCGTACCGATGTTCGTCCCTGCTGTGGTGTAGTGGGCGGCAGCCGCCGGCGCGCTCGTCTGGGCCAACGCGGCACCGAAGCACAGCGGCGCGGCAAGTAGGGTGGCAACAATAAAGGCACGCATGATTGACCTCTCGGAATATGTCTTGGAAGTAGTGTTGTCTGACTTAACGTGATGCAACCTTGACGTCCTTGCCGCGCTTCACGCCAAGATTTTCCGCGAAGAATGCAGCGATCAGCTCATAGGCCGTCACTGATTCCGGAAGCGTGGGGTCAGCATAGAAGCCGTGGTCCATGCCGTCGAAGAGCAGCAGCTCGGACTTAACGCCCAATTGCTTGAGCTTAAGATGGCTCTGCGCGGCGGCGCTCATATCGGGAGCTCTGGTGCCAGTGAGGAACAGCGTCGGCGGAAAGGCCTTCATGACTTGCTTCGAAGCCCCTGGCACGGCCAGAGGATCCTTACTGCTCGCGCCCCCGAAATACGCCGTACTGGCGCCGAAGTTATCCTGAGGTACCGTCGGCGGAATGATCGGAATCACGCTACCCAGGCGCGGCTGTATCTGGGCGGAGTCGCCCTCTCCAAATGTGTACAAGGACGCGCAGAAGACCCCGATCGCACCAGGCAGCGGCAGCTTCTCCTTCAGGAACCAGGGGATCGTTTCGGCACTCAACATGCCGCCGGCTGAGCAGCCGTAGATGCCAACGTTCTGAGGCTTATAAGTCTTGAGCAGTTCGCGATAAACAGCCGCGACGTCTTCGCTCGCGGCGGGAAAGTGATTTTCGGGCCCCAGCCGATAGTCGACCGCCACTACTTTGATGTGGCCCACTCCCGCAATTGGAATGGATTCGCTGGCGCCGCCCGGACCTCCGCCGCCCACGACAAACGCGCCGCCGTGGAGTTCGATCAGCACACGGTCTTTGTTTTGCGGCGCGATCCCGGCCGTTGGCACATAGGTCTGTACCGGAACACCGCCCATTGTCGACTTGCTGACGGTGTAAGGATAGAGAGATTTGGCACGCTCCAGCACAGGCGCCATTCTCTCGTCCATCATACTGCGAGTCTTCGCAATATCGGCGACCATTGGCATGGGGTTGCGAAGCCGTTGCACGAGCGCGTCGCGCGCCTCGCGACTGGCGAACGAAGAGAACGGCAGATCAAACGACGGGACGGTAATTGTTCCGTCGTCCTTGACGGGCGGTGCGTGCGCGATTGCCGGCATGTCCGCGGTGACCGCGATTTCTGCAACGAGACTTGCGGCTACGCTCACTACTGCGAGGCTGCGCTTCTTGTTTCCTGGACTCATTTGTGTCCTCGCAAAGATTGCCTGCAAACGGGTTGCGCGGCGCTGCGAACGATAGCCGGGGTCTCCCGACTGTGGCCAGCGCCGTCTTGCGAGCATACCACCGTGCATGAATGCTTCCATCTTGCATCGGCCGCGGCACCGGCGCACGAGCGCTCCCCTCGGCAAGTGCGTGCTTGGCTGACTTTGCCGAGCGCGTAGAAACATTCTTCGGAATCCGTATAGTCGAATCGAACTTAAAACCTGGGGAGGCCCACTGTGCAAAGGCAACAGGTCCAGGCCGGTCAAGGGCCGACCAATCACCCTCTAGCGCCACGGATGTGTGCGATAGCGTTTCTTTCTTACAACCTTTCTCTAGCCTGTTTGTACGGGACCTTCAGCGTTCTCTTGAGTGCGGTCGAAGCCAAGTTCGGAGCCACCCGCGACCTCAGCTCCCTTGGCATTCCGCTCTCGATGTTGGGCATCGCGATGACATCGCCGTTCGCCGGCGCCTTGGCAGGAAAGGTCTCGATCCGGCTCCTGATGCTGACGGGCGCATCCATGAACCTGCTCGCCTATGTCGCGCTTGCGCTCTCGACGAGCATCTACCTCAATCTCGCGGTCTATGCGTTACTGATCGGCCCCGGGCTGTGTTTGACGGCGACCGTCCTTCCGCCCACGCTCGTGACTCGTTGGTACGCCGTCCACCGCGGACGCGCACTCGGGCTCATCACGATGCCGATCGCGATCGCGATCGTGCCGCCGGTCGCAGTCTTGATGCTCCGCGGGTATGGCCTGTCGGCGACCTACGGCCTGATGGCACTCATCATGGCATTGTTGTTGGTGCCACTTTGTTTTGTCATCGACTACCCACCGAGCCTCATCGACCTGAGCGGCGAGAATGCCGCCGCTGAAACCTCTGCCGATCCTGGAATGAGCGTTGCCCAGTTGATGCGCAACGGCCGCTTCTGGTTACTCTCGCTCGCGTTCGCAGCGATCACCACTGCCGCCATCTTCCAAGGTGCTCACCTCATGCCGATGGTCGCCGATTGGGGCATCAATGCAACAGAGGGTTCGACCTTGCTTTCAGCCGCGGCGCTAGCCGGCCTTGCAGGCACAACCACTTTTGGCTGGCTCGCCGATCGTCTGGGGGGCGCGCGAACCCTGGCTCTGGTTTGTTTTAACAGCGGGGTTTTATGGGCGATCATGCTGCTGCACCCCTCCTATCCTATGACGCTCATCGTCGTGGCGCTGCTGGGCCTGCATGGCGCCGCGGTCGTTGCGACCGTCGGCTTGGCGCTGTCGCAACAGTTCGGACAGGCAACCTTCGGCCGCGCCTTCGGATTGGCCAATTTGATGGGGTTGCCGTTCAATGTTCTCGGCGTACCTATCGGCGCACGCATTTACATGCGCACGGGTTCCTATTCGAGTGCCATAGTCGGGATCATCGGATTCTTCGTTCTGATGGCGGTGCTTGCGGCCACTATCCGAAGTCCGAAAACCGCGCCAGCGGTGGGGTTGAATCGCTCACGATAGTGGCCCCGCGTGGGCATTCGAGCGGCAGTTCGGAAACGCTGTTCGGCGACCGGTTGCGCTGCGTCGTTTCGACTCGCGGATCTCGCCTATCAGCTTCGCCCGGTCCTCGGCCCCGCCAGCAGCCACAGCAGCCATCCGAGGAACGGGAACACCAGCACGATCACGATCCACAGGACCTTGCGTCCGGTGTCGGCATTGCTCTGCGCGATATTCACGATGGCGTAGATATCGGCAATCAGAATGAGTAGCCCGATGAATCCACCACCGCGGTAAAGATACATCGCGAAGCCCCCGAAACTTCCCTAGCGCGGCCGGCCGGGCGGAAACCCGTGCAGGCTCTTCGGCCGCTCGGACCCAGCCGCAGCGTGCAGCAGGTTGAAGAATTCCAGCAGTATCGTGTCCATCTCGGCCTCGCTGCCGGCCTTCATCGTCCGGCGAGTGACGACATCGCTCTGAACGATCGGACCGGAGGTCTCCTGCGCGGACACCCACAGATGCAGTCCCTTGCTGCCTGCGACCCCGCATTCGACCTCCCACGGCGCGCTCAGCGACAGGTGTTCCAGTGCGAACTGGGTCAGCGAGCGCAGCTGATCGTAGTAGACACGCTCGAAGATGACCGACGACAGAAACGGTAGCTTGATCCACTGCGGTCGCTCGCCGCGTTCGCGCGCAATCAGCGAATTTCCTATGCTCCAGATCTCCCCGGTGATGAACAGCTGGGTCGAGGAGGCGAGGTTTCCGGGTCCTCGACTCGGCGGCGAGGAAGGCTCGAAGGCAATCGCGCCATAGTCATTGCGGCCGACGAGGGCTCCTTCCGGCTGCCGGCTCAAGAGCGGTGCGCGCTCCGCGACCTTGCGCAGGTTGGCCAGCGCCAGCGGCCGCTCCAGCGGTGGCAGCGGAATCAACCGCAGATAGCACAGCGCTTCGGCGTCGTAGGAGTAACCGATCTCCGAAGGACCGGCCTTACCGCTGCTGGCAAGCACTTCACCCGCCTTGAAATAGGCGCCACGATTGCCGCTGGTGGCGGGAAGGCCGCTGCCGAGCCCGCTGGGCGCCGCATTCAGCGACTGCCCCAGCGCCGTCAGCAGCTTCGAAACCAGTTTCTTGCGCTCGGCTTCGATTTCCGG
>DATMRM010000177.1:0-2367 GCA_035566155.1 Steroidobacteraceae bacterium
AAGGCTGTCGTCGCCGTCCGCGATTGCCTCGATGATTCGCAGGTGAGCGCGTTGCACGTCAGCGATATCGCTGTGGCTCGGGATCGGTTGCTCGGTACTCGCCCAATGCCGGCGAAACACCTCGACGATGATCCGTAAGAACAAGTCCAGCAGGGCATTACCAGCCTGCTCGGCCAGCCCGGTGTGGAACAGAAACTCCGCCATACCGGCCGCGCGCGGATCGTCGCTTGCTTCCTCGAAGATCAGCCGATGGGTGTCGAGAAAGGCGCGCACCTCGGGCGCGTCATGGCGTTTGACGACCTTTGCGACGTTGTCGATCTCGATCGCGTCGCGCACCAACCGCAGGTCTTCACCACGCGGCTTGCGGTATTGCAGGTACAGCGCGATGGTGTCAATGCTGGCCTGTGCCTGCGGTTCCGCGACCACCAGCCCGCCGCCGGGCCCGCGACGCATCTTCGCCACAGCGTGATATTCCAGCAGCCGCACCGCCTCTCGAAGCACCGACCGGCTGACTCGATAACGTTCCAGCAGCGCGACTTCGGTCCCGAACACCTCCCCTATCCGACGGCCGCTGGTAGCGATATCGTCCCGGATGGCGTTCGCCAACACCTCGGCGAGCTTGCCCTGCGGCGCCTCGCGGTGCAGTCCGCTCCGCTTGCGGTCCCGGCGGGGCGGCTGGTGGTCTTGCAGCCACGACGTCACCGATTCCGCGTGCCGCTCGCTCAGCGTCTTGGCCTGCGCCGAATCGCCCGCGGTAACCGCAGCGACGATATCCGCGTGCTCATGGTGCCTGCGGTCGATGGCCGCGAGAGCATCACTGGCGGAGTCCAGCCGCGAATGTTCGGCATACCGAACGGTCAATCGGATCAGGATGTCGATAAATAGCTGCAGCACAGGATTTTTAGATTGCTCCGCCAGTGCTGCGTGGAACTCGTCGCGCGGTTCCTCGGCCCGCAGCACGGCGCGCAGCCGGTCGATGCCGGCTTCATCGATCTGTTCGGCGGCAAGCGATGCCGCCAACGGCTCCAGCAGCAGCCGGGCGTCAAGCAGATCACCGACCGTGGTGCCCAGGTACTCCAAATAGATGATGATCGCGTGAGTTGCCGGGGCGGCGTCGGGTTCGCAGACCAGCAGACCACCGTTGGGCCCCCGACGCATGCGCGCGACCTGGTGGTGCTCGACGAGCCGAACAGCTTCCCGCAGCACTGATCTGCTCACCCGATAACGCTCCTGCAGCGCCTGCTCAGAACCTAGTGATTGGCCGATCGGCCAGCCGCGACGGATGATGTCAGCCTCGATGCGACGGGCGATCCGCGAAGCTCGCTTGCCGGACCGCTGCTCGGTATCCTGACCGGCTTCGAGATGTGGACGAGCTTGCACGCTCAATTGCACACTCGCACAGAACTACTCAACATGTCAGTAGCATGCATCCGGCGATCGGACCGCCGCCCACCGCGGCCACCGCGACTTCGGGCCGGCGGGGCACCTGCCGCTCCCCCGCCTCGCCGCGCAACTGCAGGCAGGTCTCATGCAGCAACCAGTAGCCGTGCATGCGGCCCGCTGAAAGCTGTCCACCATAGGTGTTCAGCGGGAGCGCACCGTCTAGGGCGATCCGCTTGGCCCCCTCGACGAACGGACCGGCCTCGCCGTCACCGCAGATGCCCAGAGCTTCCAGCCAGGCGAAGGTGAGGAAGGTAAACCCGTCATAGAGTTCTGCGAGATTGAGATCGGCGGGAGTCAGATCGGTCCGCGACCACATCTGTGCCGCCGCATCCGCCGACGCCATTTTCGGATAGTCCGCGCGGTGAAACCAACCGCCCGCGCCATCCGTGCCCCCGACCGCCTCCACCTGCACCGCCCGATGCGGACAGTCTTTGGCGTAGTCGCCGGCCGACACCACCAGCGCGATCGACCCGTCGATCGGGACGTCGCAATCCAGCAGCCCTAACGGTGTGGACACCGGCCGTGCGCACAGATAGTCATCCATAGTCATCGGATCCCGGTACACCGCAAGGGGATTCAGCGCCGCATTACGCCTGCTGTTGATCGCCAGCCAGCCCAGCTGCTCCTTGGTAGTTCCGTACAGCTCCATGTGCCGGCGGCAGGTCAACGCCAGCCAGTTCGCGGCGGAATACGCTTGCGCGGCAACCAGATCCCCGACATCGTCCATCGGGCCGACAACCGGTGGCTCGGCGCCCTCGGGTGTCTCGAACATCCGGGCAAGCGGCGCAGCGGGAGCATTCTCGTCCTGCTTCACCGGGACCGTGCCACCCAGCATTTGGATCGTCCGGTAGATGATCACGTGCCGCGCATGACCCTCGGACACCGCACGGCATGCCGATATCACCGGGTTCAGCAGACCGCCGG
>DATMRM010000178.1:0-9133 GCA_035566155.1 Steroidobacteraceae bacterium
TCGGAGGCATGCCGGTAGTTCATGGGCAGCCCGAGTGCATTGGACAGCAACTGCGTGATCTCCCAGTCAGCGTAACCTGACTTGGAGCGCATCACCTTGCGCACCGGCGACACGCGGCGCTCAGCGTTGGTGAAGGTGCCGTCTTTCTCCAGGAAGGACGAGCCGGGCAGATACACATGCGCGAACTTGGCGGTCTCGTTCAGGAACAGATCCTGCACGATGATGCATTCCATGGCGCTCAACGCGGCGGTGACGTGCTGGGTGTTCGGATCGGACTGCGCGATGTCTTCGCCCTGGATGTAGAGCGCCTTGAACTCACCGTCCAGCGCCGCCTCGAACATGTTGGGAATGCGCAGACCCGGCTCAGCCAGCAGCTTGCGGCCCCATTCCTGCTCGAAGCTCGCGCGTACCTGGTCATCACCGACGTGGCGGTAGGCGGTGAACTCGTGCGGGAACGAGCCCATGTCGCACGAGCCCTGCACATTGTTCTGACCGCGCAGCGGGTTGACGCCGACACCCGGGCGCCCAATGTTGGCGGTCGCCATCGCCAGATTGGCAATGCCCATCACCATCGTCGAGCCCTGACTGTGTTCGGTCACACCAAGCCCGTAGTAGATCGCGGCGTTGCCGCCGGTCGCGTACAGGCGCGCCGCCTCGCGCACCTCGGCCGCCGGCACACCGCTAATGGATTCGGTGGCCTCCGGAGAGTGGCGCTCCTCGGCGACGAACCTGGACCAGCGCTCGAACGCCTCCGGCTCGCAACGCGCACTGACAAATGGCTGCTTCACCAGTCCTTCGGTGACGATCACATGCGCCAGCGCATTGACGATCGCGACGTTGGTGCCAGGTCGCAGCTGCAGATGGTGCGCGGCCTGAATGTGCGGTGTGCGCACCAGGTCGATGCGGCGCGGATCGATGACGATGAGGTGCGCACCCTGGCGCAGGCGACGTTTCATCTGCGAGGCGAACACCGGGTGTCCGTCAGTGGGATTGGCGCCGATCACCATGATGACGTCAGCGTCCATCACGGAATCGAAGTTCTGCGTTCCGGCCGACTCACCCAGGGTGGCCTTCAGTCCGTAGCCCGTGGGTGAATGGCACACGCGCGCACAGGTGTCCACGTTGTTGTTGCCGAAGCCCGCGCGCACCAGCTTCTGCACCAGATAGGTTTCCTCGTTGGTGCAACGGCTGGAACTAATGCCGCCGATGCTGTCGCGGCCGTACTTGCCTTGAATGCGACGCAGCTCGCAGGCCGCATGCGAAATCGCCTCCTCCCAGCCCACCTCGCGCCAGGGCTGCTGGATGCTGGCGCGGATCATCGGGTGGGTGATGCGGTCCGGATGCGTGGCATAGCCGATTGCAAAGCGTCCTTTGACACAACCGTGGCCGTGGTTGGCATGCCCGTCCTTGTTGGGGACCATGCGCACGACCTGCTCGCCACGCATCTCCGCGCGGAACGAGCAGCCGACCCCGCAGTAAGCACAGGTCGTGACGATGCTGTGCTCGGCCTGGCCGATCTCAATCAGCGACCTCTCCGACAGCGTCGCGGTGGGACAGGCCTGTACGCAGGCGCCACAGGAGACGCACTCCGAATCCAGAAACGACTCGTCCTGGCTGGCCACGACCTTGGACTCAAAACCGCGGCCTTGAATCGTCAAAGCAAGCGTGCCCTGCTGTTCGTCGCAGGCGCGCACGCAGCGTGAGCACACGATGCACTTGCTGACATCGAAAGTGAAATAGGGATTTGACTCATCCTTCGGTGCATCCAGATGATTGGCGCCGTCATAGCCGTAGCGCACCTCGCGCAGTCCGACAGCGCCGGCCATATCCTGCAACTCACAGTGGCCGTTCGCCGGACAGGTCAGACAGTCCAGCGGATGATCGGAAATGTACAGCTCCATCACGCCGCGCCGCAGCTTGGCGAGCTGCTCACTCTGCGTTGAGACCGTCATGCCCGGCGCGACCGGGGTCGTACAGGAGGCGGGAAACCCTTTGACCCCATCGATCTGCACCAGACACAGCCGGCATGATCCGAACGCCGCGAGCTGATCGGTCGCACACAGCTTCGGGATCCGGGTACCGGCGATGGCCGCCGCTCGCATCACCGAGGTACCCTCCGGTACCTGCAGTTCGAGGCCATCGATCGTCAGGCTGACCCGACGCGCGTGCGCACTGGGCGGTGTGCCCAGATCGCCTTCCGCTATCGACTGCATGTGAAATCCTGCGGAAAATGATCCAGCGCCGAGAGTACCGGATAGGGTGTCAGGCCGCCGAGTGCGCACAGCGAGCCGTTGAGCATCGTGTCACACAGATCGCGCAGCAGCGTCTGCTGCGTCCCGGCCTGATCGCCGGCGAGCAACCGGTCGATCACTTCCACGCCACGGGACGAACCGATGCGACAGGGAGTGCATTTGCCGCACGACTCGATCGCGCAGAACTCCATGGCATAGCGCGCCTGGGCTGCCATATCGACCGTATTGTCGAATACCACGACACCACCGTGGCCGAGCATGCCACCTTCTTTGGTGAACGCCTCATAGTCCAGAGGCGTATCGAATTTCGATTCAGGCCAATACGCACCGAGCGGGCCGCCGACCTGCACGGCGCGAATCGGTCTGCCGCTGCGTGTGCCGCCGCCAAAATCGTAAAGCAGTTCGCGCAGCGTGGCGCCAAAGGCAAGTTCCACCAGGCCACCGCGCGCGATATTACCGGCAAGCTGCAGCGGTAGCGTGCCGCGGGAGCGGCCCATGCCATAGTCGCGATAGAACTGCGCGCCACGCTCCAGAATGATCGGCACGCTGGCGAAACTGATGACGTTATTGACCACCGTCGGGCAGCCGAACAGGCCGGCAATGGCAGGTAGCGGCGGCTTGAAGCGGATCTGGCCGCGCTTGCCTTCGAGCGACTCGAGCAGCGAGGTCTCCTCGCCGCAGATATACGCACCCGCACCCAGTCGCAGCTGCAGATCAAAGCGGCGTCCCGATCCCAGCAGGTCCTCGCCCAGATAGCCGCGTGCGTAGGCGCTCGCGATGGCGTGTGTCAGCACATCTTCGGCATGCGGATACTCGCAGCGCAGGTAGATATAGCCGCGCGTCGCGCCGACCGCCAGGCCGGCGATCGTCATGCCCTCGATCAGACAGAAGGGGTCGCATTCCATCAGTAGTCGGTCGGAAAACGTGCCCGAGTCGCCTTCGTCGGCGTTGCAGACGATATATTTCTGCGCACCGGCGGCCTCGAGCACCGTCTTCCATTTGATGCCGGTCGGGAACGCCGCCCCGCCGCGCCCGCGCAGACCCGAATCGCTCACTGCCTGCACGATCTCGGCCGGCGTCATCGCCAGCGCGGCGCGCAGAGCGGTGTAGCCGGCGTGCGCACCATAATCGTCCAGTTCCAGCGGATCGATCACCCCGACGCGCGAACAGGTGAGCCGTTGCTGCTTCTTCAGGTACGGAATCGACTCGGTCAGCCCGTGATGCAAAGGATGCTCCGCGCCCTGGAGCCATCCCGCCTCGAACAGTGACGGCACGTCGCCGGGGCGTACCGGACCGTAAGCGATGCGGCCGCGTGCGGTCTGTACCTCGATCAGCGGTTCGAGCCAGAAAAGTCCGCGCGAGCCATTGCGGATGATCCTGATCGACTCACCTCGGCGCGCGGCCTCCTCGCGGATGGCATGCAACGCCGTCTCGGCTCCGAGCGAGAGCGCAGTCGCCTCACGTGGCAGATAGAGGGTGGCGCTCATGGGCCGCCCCTACGGGTGATGGCGTCGAAGCGATCGGGCGTGACATGCGAGTGCAGCTCGCGGTCGATCAACATCGACGGCCCGCAGGCGCAATTGCCGAGGCAATACACCGCCTCGAGGCTGTAGCGACCATCAGCGCTGGTGCCGTGGAAATCGATGCCGAGCGAGCGCTTGGCGTGCGACTCCAGCTCGCGCGCGCCCACCGACTGACAGGCTTCCGCGCGGCACACGTAGATCACGTGTCTGCCGGGCGCGTACTGGCGAAAATAATGATAGAAGCTGATGACGCCATGCACCTCGGCGCGAGACAGGTTCAGCTCGTGCGCGATCAGCGGCACCAGTCGTGCGGCGATAAAACCGAGTCTTTGCTGAATCGCATGCAGGATGGGCAGTAGCGGGCCCGGCGCCTCGCGGTGCAAACGCACGGCATCGAGCACCGCGTCGCGCTGCGCCGCCGGCAGATCGGAACCGGGCTCCGGGCGGATCGGAATGCTCACGCGCTGGCGTTTGCTCACGACAGGCTCCCGCAATAGATCGTCAATCGTGGCGGACGTGTCCAGCCGACCAGCGTGATCCCGGCTTCGCGGGCCAGCTGCAGGGCCAGTGAGGTCGGTGCCGAGATGGCGGCGACCAGCCGGCAGCCCACTTCGGCCGCCTTGTGTACCACTTCATAGGAGGCGCGCGAGGTCACCAGCAGCGTGTGCGGCTGCAGGCCGGCGCGCATGAGGGCACCGACCGCCTTGTCGATCGCGTTGTGCCGACCGACATCCTCCCGCACCGTGAAACCATCCTGCCCCGACAGCAGCGCGGCGGCATGAACCGCGCCGCTGGCGTCATTCAGCGGCTGCAGCGTGGCGAGGCGCCGCATGCCTTCGCGCAGGGTTTGCAGATCGGCCGCGGGTGCCTGCGGGTCGACGTGACGCACGGGGCGGATGGCCGCCTCGAGCGTTGCCGTTCCGCACAGTCCGCAGCCCGTACGGCCGGTGAGATTGCGCTCGCGCGCTGAGAGCATCAGGAATCGCTGCCGTGGAATCAGCATCTCCAGGGCGACTCCGTGTTCGGTCCAGAGCTGATCTACGAGTGTCAGCTCCGAAACGGATGCAATGATGCGTTCGGTGAGCGCGAAGCCGTAGGCAAAATCGGCAAGATCAGTGGGAGTGGCCATCATCACGGCGTAAGGGCGAGCGTTGTATTGCATGGCCACAGGCACTTCGGCGGCCACCGACTCGCTCACCGCCTGGCTGAACTCGCCTTCCTGGCGTCGCGCCGTGACAGTCTCCAGCGGGTCACGAGCTCGCACCCCTTGCGGCTTCGGTGACACCACGGAACCCGGTTTTGCCATGCCAGTCGTACCCGACCTCAGCCTGATATATCAGCCGGATATTGTACGCTTGTTGCGAACTATTGCGCTGCAGCGAGGATTCGCGCATGGTGCTCGAGGTGATCGCCAACGAACGTGGAGATGAAGTAGTAGTTGTGGTCGTAGCCGGCATGCCGTCGCAGGCGCAGCGGCTGGTGCGAGGACTGGCAGGCCGCCTCGAATTGCTCCGGCAGCAGTTGTCCGGCGGTCAGAAATTTATCGGCCAGCCCCTGATCCACGAGGATCTGCGGCAGCAGCGCCCTGCCCGCCGAGCGCAGCAGCTCCACCGCATCGTAGGGCGCCCACGTGGACCTGTCCTCTCCGAGGTAGCGCGCAAACGCCTTGAGTCCCCACGGACAGCGGCTGGGTGAGCAGATCGGCGCGAAGGCGGAGACGCTGCGGAACAGATCCGGATTCTTCAACGCGATGATGAGTGCGCCGTGGCCACCCATCGAGTGCCCGAAGATGCCCAGCTGACCGGGGCTGGCCGGGAACGATGCGAGGACCAGCCCGCGCAATTCGTCGCGCACATAGTCGTACATACGAAAGTATTGCGACCACGGGGCCTGCGTCGCGTTCAGATAGAAACCGGCGCCACTGCCAAATTCCCAGTCATCCGCCTCACCCGCGATGCCAGTGTTGCGCGGACTGGTATCGCAGCCGATGAGCATCAGTCCAAGCTCGGCGGCCAGCCGCTGCGCCCCACCCTTGGCCGCGAAGCTCTCCTCGTTGCCGGTCAGGCCCGCCAGATAAAACAGCGTCGGCACCGCGCCGCGCTCGGCTTGCGGCGGCCGGTAAACCGAAAAGCGCATCGGCAGTCCGATGGTGCTGGAGGTGTGACGGTAAAAACCCTGCACGCCGTCGTAGCAGCGGTGCTCGCTGATCGTCTCAATTGTCATGGCAGCGGATTTTAGCTGCGATAATGAGCGCATGAACATCGAACTCAGTGCCCACGAAGCACGCATCCTCGGCTGTCTGGTCGAGAAGCAGATCACCACGCCCGAGCAATATCCGCTGTCGCTGAATGCGATCACCAATGCCTGCAATCAGAAAAGTAACCGCGATCCGGTACTGGCCTTGAGCGAGCAGGAGGTCCAGAGCGTCATCGATACGCTGTCTCGCAAGCATCTGGTGCTCGAGCGCGCCGGCTTCGGCAGCCGCGTTCCGAAGTACCAGCAACGCTTCTGCAACACCGAGTTCAGCATGCTGCAGTTCACGCCGCAGGAGCGCGCGATCGTCTGCGAGCTGCTGCTGCGGGGGCCGCAGACACCGGGCGAGCTGCGCAGTCGCGCGGCGCGCATGGCCGAGTTCACCGACGCGTCGCAGGTCGAGGCAGCACTGGAGGCGCTGCGCACGCGCGAAAGCGGACCGATGGTACAGAGGCTGCTGCGCGAGGCGGGCCGCCGCGAGTCCCGCTACGCGCACCTGTTCAGTGGAGCGATCATCGAGACAGCTACCGCAGAGCCGCCCGCCGTTCACGTCGCGTCCGCCTCCTCAGCGCCGAGCACGAGTCTGCCTTCGTCCGCGCTCGAGCGTCTGATCGCGCTGGAGGAGCAGGTGCAGCAGCTGCGCGAGGAAGTCGCGCAGCTGAAACTCAAAGCTTAGTCAGCGCGGCTGAGTGGCCGCGCTGCTCACCGGCGGCATCGCGCGCGCGTCGGCGGTGGCGGGCATCGCGGCGATGTCACGATTGGACTCCAGCAGCAGCTTGCCGCTCAGATTGACGCCATCGAACGCGCTGACCTCGAGCAGGGCCTCGATCGGATGCGAGACGTCGGCCTGATGGGCGAACTCCTGCAGTCGCTGATTGCTGGTGAAGGTCTCCGCGGTCTGGCTGACCCCTTCATCGCGCGTGCCGGAAATCACGAGGACGACGTTACCGCCGGGCCCGCGAAATTTCGCGAACACTCCGTAGTCGTGATACGCCTGCTCCTTGCCGCTCGGCTGCGGCGGATCCATCACCTGGCTGCCGACTTCGCTCGCATAGGAGTGCTTGGTCTTCTTGTCGATGACCTCATCGTAGGACTCGCCGACGGTGAAGCGCGATTCCGGCGTGAACACCAGGTCCTGCAGCATCCCCATGCCGCTCAGATAGCCGATATAAATGATGTCATCGGCCTTCAGGCTGCTCGGTTCCACGTCCGACATCTTGCTGATCGTGATACGCCGGTTCTGCGGCGCGAGCACCGCCATCACATCGCGCAGCGCAAACGCGGATGACACCGGCAGATAGCGCAAGCCGACATCGATGTAGCGATCGGCCACTTCCGGGTGCTCGGCGACGAAGTGATCCAGATCGCCCTTTGAATTGACCGTGTACTCGCGGATCAGGCGCTTGACGCCCATCGAATCGGTTTCACCAATCAGGTAGTAGTCGCCGACCACGATCATGATCGGGCGATCGTCCTTCAGCAGTGATGACCAGATCGGATTGGCACGCACCTGCTCGACCTCGCTGCGTGGCGCGCCCCAGGCCAGGATCGCCCCGACGATCAGCGCCAGCACGCCGGCCGCGGCCACGCCGTAGGCCATCCACACCCTGCGATCGGTGCGACCCGACGCCTCCGGCGCGACCGGTTCGATCTCGGCGGCCGCTTTGGCGCTAATCACCCGTAGGCGGTACTCCCCTTTCGGAATCTGCAGCGCCGGCCGCCCCTCACCGGCGCAAGCCCGGTAGTAGTCAGCCAGCGCGCGGCGCAGCTTGTGCACATAGACGCGAACCAGCGCGTCCTGCGACACATCGAAGTCAGCCCCCTTGCCGAAGACATCGATCGCGATGCTGATCTCCTTGGGCGCATGACCCGCCAGCGTGCTGTCAACCAGATAGTCAAACAGACGACGTAGCCGCGCCTCCCCCAGCACCCCGCTGGAGCGCAGGTGCTCGGCTTCGACACGAATGAGCGAACTGTCATCCATTTGAGGGCGATTTTAACGTTTAGTAACGTGTGCTTAAACAGTAATTTACGTGACCTGCGCCGAGCAGGCGTTATGGTGGATGCGCGTTTTTCTGCGCACCCGCCCCTCAAGGACCAACCCCATGACTGCTAACAGTTTTGCCCGCATCGGCGCACGCGTGCTGTGTGCCGCGGGCGTGCTGGCGACCAACCCCGCGATCCCGGCAGGTCCGGATGCCAGGGCGATTCCGGCTGCGGGACTCGCCATCAGCCAGCTCGAGCTCATGCGTGCCTCGGTTCAGATCCCCGCCGATGGCATCTGGGGTGCGGCCGGTGCCGACAAACTCTCTGACGATGAGTGGCTGCTGGCCGAGCAGGACTCCACCAATCTGGTGGCCGCGGCCAGCCTGCTTGGGATGCCCGGCACGGGCAAGAAGGATCGGAACTGGATTGCGAGTGCGGACTGGCAGGGGTGGGTGCGCGAGTTCCGGCGCACGGCGCTCGAGCTGCACGCGGCCGCCAAAGCTCACGATCTTCCCAAGCTGTCCGCGGCAGGTGACCACCTCACCAAGGTGTGCGAGGACTGCCACGCCAAATATCGCCCCGCGACGCCCTCGGACGGGGTGAGCCGCTATCCGTTCTATCCGAAGCGCGAGCTGCCTTCGCAGTAAACGCCGCGCGCATGGCAGCCCTTCGAACGTGCTCCCCGCAGCCAGGCATCCCGCGGGGTCTGATCAGTTTCGCGCTTCGCGCGTTGCTGGGGCTCGCGACAGCAGCCCGGGCGGATGACACTTCGAGTGCCGACGATCAGTCGAGCAGCCAGGCCCTCGAAGAAATCAGCGTCACGGCACAGCGCCTGCAGCTGCTCGGAAGCGCCGAGTCAGCCAGCGAAGGGATCGTCGCGGACCAGGAGCTGCAGCTCACGCCCGCCTATCGACCGGCGCAACTGCTGGAGACGGTCCCTGGCCTCACGGTCACCGCGCACAGCGGCGAGGGCAAAGCCAATCAGTATCTGCTGCGCGGCTACAACCTCGATCACGGCACCGATCTGGCGACCTTTGTCGACGCGATGCCGGTCAATCAGCCGACGCACGCCCATGGCCAGGGATACACCGACTTGAGTTTCATGATTCCGGAACTGGC
>DATMRM010000179.1:0-4452 GCA_035566155.1 Steroidobacteraceae bacterium
CTCCGAGTTCGATCGCACCGAATTTGAGTCTCGGGTAACGATCCAGCACGCCGTCGATGATGAGCGCGGCCAGCGTCAACTGCACCGAGTGCGGGATCGGCATGAAACTCACCGACGTGAAATTCTCTTCGCCGCCGTGGAAATCCTTGACACGCGGCAGTCCGTTCTCGAAGTAGCCCGGAGGAAGTTTCTCCTCGCCACCGACGTGAAACACGATCGGCAGGCCTGCCTCCTGCGCCAGCGCCCACAGTGGCTCGAACGCAATGTGACTCGGTGAATGGCTGCGCGGACAGCGTGACGGAAGCAGCAGCGCCTTGCAGCCGAGCTTGATGGCCTCCTGTGCACAGGTGATGGCGCGCGCGAAATCAACCAGCGGTATATAACCGGTCGCCAGGAAACGCCGATCGACCGAACAGAACGAACTCATCATCCGGTTGTGCGCCTGCGCCACGCCATAGCACAGCTCGATGTCACGGGATTCATCCAGATCAAAATTGCCCAGACACCAGGTGGTGAAGATCAGCTGACTGGCGAAGCCCAGATCGTCCAGCGCCCGTGGCCGATCCTCGCGACGAAACGCACCGAGCGCTTCGTAGTTCTTGCGCAGCAGAATATTCTCGTCTGCGCCCTTGCGAAATTCAGCATCCTGTTGCATGGCGCGTGCCCGCAGCACGTAATCGGCATTGCGCGGCTGCTTCCTGAGTTTGGGCAATGCGTCGTATTGCGCGCGCAATCTGCCATCGAGGAAATCGTCCAGCGAGTCAGGCAGCTCCATTAAGTGAGAGTCGGCATCGTGCACGATGCGGTTTTCTACGTAAGGCATAACGAGCTCCGTGTTCCGGTAACGGCGCTATGCGTGATACGCCGGCTTCAGTCCTGCATACGGCCAGCGCACTTTCGCCATCTTCCCAGTGGCCGAAAGCGTCAGCCAGCAATCGCGCATGTCCTTGCCGCCAAAGGTGAGGTTGGTGACCATGGGATCATTGAATTGCATGAATTCGGTCGCGCCGGCCTGATCGATGATGCTGATGCCACCCGCGATCAACGTGCATACACATACCTTACCGTCGGCCTGCACTTTCAGGCTGTCAGCATAGGAGCGTTCGCGCAGCTTGGCGTGCTCGCCATTCGGGTAGGACTTCGGCGTCGCGGACAGGACACCGGGCTTCTCGATATCGAACGTCCAGAGTTGCGTGCGCTCGCTGATATGTAGTTGCTTGCCATCGGGCGACAGTCCGATGCCGTTGGGGGAGTTCATCGGCTTGGCGCACACGATCTTTTTGCCGTCGTGCGTCGCGTAGTACACGCCGCCGTCGGCCTTCTTGCCGAAGTCGCTGATCCACATACCACCGTGGCGATCGAATACCAGATCATCCGGCGCGACCAATCGTTTGCCATCGCAGGTCTCATACAGCGTCGTGAGTTCACCGGTTTTCAGATCCAGCCGCTGGACCGACCCACCGGTATGTTCCGGCGGAGCCGCTCCCGGAAAGTTATAGCCGCCACGCTTGACGAAACCGAAGCGCCCGCCATCATTGGCGATGTACAACGCCTTATCCGGTCCGATCGCGAGCCCGTTGGGCCCTCCCTCCAGTTGTTTCACCAGGCTGACTTTGCCATCAGGTGTCAGCCGGCTGATCTGCATCGATTCGATCTGAACGAACAGTACCGAACCGTCGTCCATGGCCACCGGACCTTCCGGGAATTTCAGTCCGTCGGTGAGCGGGGTCATTGGCAAGGTCGGCGGCGGAAAGTTGTACTGCGGCAGCGGCGGGGTCGCGGCCGCCGGGGCTGCAGGCGTCGGAGTCTGGGCACTCGCGGCGGCAGCGACGCCCAGCATCGGTACCGTCACCAGAAAGTCTCGTCGGCTGATCGTTGTCATGACGTCCCTCGTCTATGGCCAGTGGCGCCTCGGGCGGCCTACTGCCGCAGCAACGACAGACCGTCCCCCCGTTTACGTTGTGGTGCCCGCCGCCTAGGGCGGGCTGACCCTATTGTACTATTTATTCACTAAGACGGGGCGCAGCCGGACTTTACTGCTTGAATCGTGGCCTGCCGATGAAGTCCCGCTTGCCGATCGGCACCCCTTTCCATCGCAGGATGTCGTAGGTCGTTGTGGCGTGAAAGTAAAAGTTCGGCTGCGAGAACGACAGCAGAAAATTCTCCGCCGTGTAGGGTACCTGTCGTTCACCGAACACGAAGCGCACGTCGCGCCCAATGAAGCTCTCGATCTCTGACGGCTCGACGGCCTTGAGCGCTTCGATGGTCTCGGCCACCTGTATTTTCAGGTCCGGAAAGGTCTGCGGCGGTGTCGAGGTATCAGGCGAAAAAGAGCCTCGGCGTACTCCCTCGATTGCGCCCACGGAATGAACCCGGGTGGATTTCACCTGGTAGACGAACGGCTGCATGTCGTCCGCCAGGCGCGCCTGTAGCAGGCTGTTGGGATCCAGACCCTTCTCGGCACAGAACGCCTGTGCCTTATCGAGCAGATTGGACACGGCCGCGAGCAGCTGCAGGCAGCTCGGAATGGTGGCGTCGTAGAGTGAGATTGCCATGTGGGGACCCCCGGTAGAGCCTGTGTAGGTTGGTAAGGGAGTCTACCCGGACCCCGTCTAAAGACGACTGCCTGCAACCTTTTGCGGGGGTGCTGCATCTATAGCGAGGTATGCCGGCACTGCACAGCGTAGAAATATCGTCGGAAGTCCTGGAAAGGGCCCGAGCTGGTGACACCGATGCGCACGCCTACCTCTACCGAACCCTTTCAAAGCCGGTCTACACCCTGCTGCGGCGCTTTGTGGTTCGTCCGGCGATCGCCGAGGAGCTGCTGCAGGACGTGTTCGTGGAAATCCTGCGTAATCTCAATCATTACAGCGGCATAGGGTCATTCCCGGGTTGGGTCCGTAGCATTGCCGTCAACAAGGCCCTGATGTATTTGCGATCGCCTTGGCACCGCAGTCTGAGCTGGTTGGGCGCCGATGGAATTCAGTCCATCCACGAGGAGAGCGTCGCGGCCATCCATGATTCGTTCGACTCCGACCTCGAGCGGGCTCTGGCGGCATTGCCGGCAGTCTCTCGGGCCGTTGTCTGGCTGCACGATGTCGAGGAAATGACACACGCGGAAATCGCGCGACTGTTCGGGCGCACCGCCAGCTTCTCCAAATCCCAGCTCGCGCGCGCGCATAGGGAATTGCGCGACCGATTGGAAACTTCTTCCGGAGGACTCGCATGCATGCCGATTTCCAGGAACTGCTGAACCTGCGCGCCGGCGAGCCGGTCGCTGCCGACGTCGCGCAGCACGTTTCGAAATGTCCCAAGTGCGGACTCGAACTGGGTCGGCTGCAGCGCGTCGCTCACGAGCTGCAGCAGTTGCCGCAGTTCGAACCCCCGCAGCGGGTGTGGCTGACTGTACGGGAGCGGCTGCTGCGCAGCGCCCCGCTTCACAGTCACGGAGGCTGGATCTATCTGTCGACCGCAGCGGCAGCGATCGTCGCGATCGTAACCGGCGTACTGTGGACCAAAACTATCGATCGCGACAACACCGCGCGTCACGTCGCGGTCGTGGCCGGATCTGCTCTTCCTGTCAACGATCATGACTCGATTGCGCCGCTCGTGGTTCGCTCGCAGGAGCTGGAGGCGTTGCTGCGACAGATGCCGCAGCGTCCGACCGTAGAGCGCGCCGCCACATCGGCAACGATCGATGAGATTCAATCCACTATCCAGATGCTCGACCTGCAGCTGTCGAACAGTTCGCGGCTCGATCACGAAGAAGCCAAGCGCTTGTGGAACACGCGCGTCCAGTTGCTGGACTCGCTGGTCTACGTGCGCTACGCAGAGGTTGCACGCGACGCACGCCCCATCAACACACTCGATACCGGAGCTATCTAATGAACGTTTACCACGCCCGCGCGCTCGCGCTGCTTGCGGTGGTCGCGGGTGCAGCCTATGCAGCCGATGCGCCCCCGACACCTGTTTCACCCGCCTCACCGGCGTCACCAGCTGCGCCAGCCTCTGCGACGACTCCACCCGCGCCTCCAAGCCCATCGATGGACTCGAACAAGACAGAGCAGGCGCACCTGGAGCGAGAACTGCAGAGAGCGCAGGAAGAACTCAATCGCGCCGCGCGCGAGGTCGCGGAGCTGAGCACCAGAATGCGTGAGGAGGCCTGGTCTCAGATTGAAACCAACATGGACTTCGGTTTGCAGCGCAGCCAGCTTGGCATCAACATCGGCGTGGTTCATGGGCGAGGGGACGAATCGACTGACGGCGTGCGCATCCTCAGTGTCAGCCCAGGAGGTCCGGCGGAGAAGGCTGGCCTGAAGGCCAACGACGTCATCGTCTCGGTGGGCGGCACGCAGCTGCGCGGCGATCGGAAGACGTCAGCGCAGGAGCAGCTGCTGGCGCAGATGCGCCGCACGCAACCCGGGACACCTGTTGCGGTGGAGTATCGCCGCG
>DATMRM010000180.1:0-13501 GCA_035566155.1 Steroidobacteraceae bacterium
CTCGCACCGAGAGGTACCCCAACAGTGCGTGATAGGCGGCCATGATCCCGGTCAGGCCGATCACCAGCCCGATCGCGATCCACGCGGGTGCACCCGAGAAGTCGTGTACCCCGATATACATCCAGGAAGTGCCGCAACCGAAGGTCGCTGCGTTGAAGCAGAAGCCGGTCAGGGCGGCGTGTCGCCAGGTACTGCCCTCCCACACCCACATGAGGATCGCCGGACACAGGAACGCCAGCGGCCACGCATTTAGCGGTGCGAACGCGCAGGTCAGCGCTGCGCCGGCAAGGAGCGCGATGGCGCAATCGCGCACTCTCACTCGGCTGGCGCCACTGGCTCGAATTTGGCGGGAATCGTAACGCGCAGTGTATCGATGCGGCGTCGGTCGGCGCGGGTCACGCGAAACTCAAACTCATCCAGCGATGCGCTCTCGCCCCGGCGCGGCATGCGCCCGAACTGCTTCATGACCAGCCCGGCGATCGTGTCGAATTCGCCTTCCGGCAGTTCGGCGCGAAAGTATTGATTGAACTCGTCGATGCGGGTGCTGCCACGGACGCTGAACTGTCGATCGGCTTCGCGCCGAATGTTCTGATCGTCCTCGACGTCGAACTCATCGTCGATGTCACCGACGATCTGCTCGATCACATCCTCGATCGTGACCAGGCCAGCGACGCCACTGTACTCGTCGACCACAATCGCCATGTGATTGTGATTGTTGCGGAACTCCTTGAGCAGTACATCCAGGCGCTTGGATTCCGGGACGAATACCACGGGACGCAGATACTCGCGTATGTCGAAGCGCGCGGTTGGCGCACTGGCAAACAGGCGCAGCAGGTCTTTCGCCAGCAGAATGCCGACCACGTCATCGCGATCACCGTCCACCACTGGAAAGCGCGAGTGACCGGAGTCCACGACCGCCGGCAGAATTTTCGAGATGGGATCGTCGCGTCGCATGCACACCATCTGCACGCGCGGGATCATGATATCGCGCACCTGCAGATCGCCCACGGCAAGGGCTCCCTCCAGCATCGCGAACGCATCGGCATCGAGCACGCCGCGCTGCTGCGCGTCCGACAGCACTTCGATCAGCTGCCCGCGATCCTTCAGGCCCGCGGCCGCAAGACTGCGGGTAATGCGCATGCGCCAGCGTCCACTGGTAGCGGTATTGACCGGGGGCGTGGTTTTATCCCTGGCCATGGCTGCGCTTGCTTCTGACAACGTAGGGATTGAGGATTCCCAGCTGGCGCAGCACGCGTACTTCGCGCCGTTCCATACGCTGGGCATCGCTCTGGCGCTCATGGTCGTAACCCAGCAGGTGCAACAGGCCGTGCACCACCATGTGCGCCCAGTGCGAGCGCACATCCTTGTCCTGCTCGTGCGCCTCGGCACGCAACACCGCCGGACAAATCACCAGATCCCCGAGCAAGCCCGAACTTCGCGCTGCCGCCGGTGGCGCCGGAAAGGCGAGCACGTTGGTCGAGCAGTCGCGGCCACGATAGCGCGCGTTGAGGCGGCGGCTGCGCCGCTCACCGACCAGCAGTACCGAGATCTCGTGTCTTGCGGCACCGGCGCCGAGGACCGTGTCGGCCCACAAACGAAAATCGCGCGCCGGCGGCGTCCAGCCACGGCGTACCCGACGCGCAACGCTGATGCAGGCGCCTGGCGTCATGGCTCGCGCACCACTTCGTGCGATTCGTACGCCTGAACGATGCGCTGCACCAGCTCGTGCCGCACCACATCGCGCGCATCGAAGAACGTGAAGGCCACACCTTGCACGCCCCGCAGGATCAACTGCGCGTGATGCAGTCCGGACATGCGCCCGGTAGGCAGATCGGTCTGCGTCAGATCGCCGGTGACCACGGCGCGCGAGCCAAATCCGATGCGGGTCAGGAACATCTTCATCTGCTCGATGGTCGTGTTCTGCGCCTCATCCAGAATGATGAAGGACTCGTTGAGCGAGCGGCCACGCATGAACGCCAGGGGCGCGACCTCGATGGCGTTGCGTTCGATGAAACGCGCCACGCGGTCGTAACCCATCATCTCGTACAGCGCGTCATACATGGGGCGCAGGTACGGGTCCACTTTCTGCGCCATGTCCCCTGGCAGAAACCCCAGGCGCTCGCCGGCTTCGACTGCCGGCCGCACCAGCACGATGCGGCGCACGCGATCGGCAGCGAGCGCTTCCACCGCGCACGCTACCGCCAGGTAGGTTTTGCCAGTACCGGCCGGTCCGACACCAAACGTCAGATCGTGCCCGTGAATGTTCGCCAGATATTCACGCTGATGAGTGCCACGCGCCTTGATCGTGCCGCGACGCCCATGGGTACCGGTCTCACCCTCGTGCTCGTGACCGCGTGGCGCGTGAGCAATCACGACATCGGCGCCAGCGCCCGGATCCTGGCCGTTGGAGTGCTCCACCAGACACAGGTGTACCTGTTCGGGCGTGACCTCGTGGTGCTTGGTTTGCGCGAACAGGTCTCGTAACACGTTCTCGGTCGAAGCCGCCCGCGCACCCTGAATGCGGAACGAATGGCCACGGCGGCGGATCTGCACACCCAATCGCGATTCCACCAGGCGCAGATTGGCGTCGAGCGGACCACACAGGCTGGCGAGCCGTGAGTTGTCGACCGGCTCGAGGGCAAATTCGCGCGATGCGGCGTGCGGAGGATTCACAGGACTGTCAGCTCAAGGCCACTTCAGGCCAACCGTCCGCGCAGGGAGTGTGGCCGCGCCTCGGTGACCAAGACATCCACGAAGCGCTGCAGCAACGACGCCGGCCCCGGAAAATTCACCCAGCGATTGTTCTCGGTACGTCCGGCGAGTTCGCTGTGGCCCTTCTTGGCCGAACGCTCCACCAGCACGCGCTGTACGCCGCCGACCATCGCATCGCTGATGGCCAGCGACTGGGCATCGAGCAAGGCCTGCAGGCGTGCGAGTCGTTCGCGCTTGAGCGACAGCTCAACCTCATCGGGCAGTGATGCGGCCGGTGTGCCGGGACGACGGCTGTAGATGAAGCAGAACGATTGATCGAACTGCACGTCCGCCACCAGCCTCAAGGTCGCTTCGAAATCACGCTCGGTCTCCCCCGGAAAGCCGACGATGATGTCGGTGGAGACGGAAATGCCTGGTCTCACGGCCCGCAGTTTGCGAATGCGATGCTTGTACTCGAGCGACGTGTAGCCGCGTTTCATCAGCGCCAGGATGCGATCCGAGCCGCTCTGCACCGGCAAGTGCAGATGATTCGCCAGCTTCGGCACATTGGCGTACGCCTCGATCAGACTGTCGCTGAACTCGAGCGGATGCGAGGTGGTAAAGCGGATGCGCGCGACCCCCTCGATGGCCGCGACGTGATGAATCAGCGTCGCCAGATCAACCACAGCGCCATCCGACATCGCACCGGCGTACGCGTTGACGTTCTGCCCGAGCAACACGATCTCGCTCACGCCCTGCCGCACCAGCGCATGCACTTCATCGAGCACCGATTCGAACGGCCGGCTGATTTCATCGCCGCGCGTATACGGCACGACGCAGAAACTGCAATATTTGCTGCAGCCTTCCATCACGGATACGTAGGCGCGTGCGCCCTGGGCGCGTGGCTGCGGCAGGCGGTCGAACTTCTCGATCTCCGGGAAGCTCACGTCCACGATCGAGCGGCCGCGCGCCTTGAACTCACCAATCATCTCGGGAAGGCGATGCAGGGTCTGCGGCCCAAACACCAGGTCCACGAAGGGTGCGCGCCGGGTAATCTCCGCGCCCTCCTGGCTCGCGACGCAGCCGCCGACGCCGATGATGACCCCCGGATTGACGGACTTGAGCGCGCGCCATTCGCCCAGCAGCGAGAACACTTTCTCCTGCGCCTTCTCGCGCACCGAGCAGGTATTCATCAGCAGCAGTTCGGCGCGCTCCGGAGCGTCGGTGGGGGAGAGCCCCACGCCTTCACGCAATACGTCCGCCATCCTGGCGGAGTCGTACTCATTCATCTGGCATCCGAAGGTCTTGATGTAAAAGGAACCGGGCATTCCGAAGGGCTGCTCAAAATGGACTGCAGAGGGTAGCGGTTTTGGCTTGCGAGTGCCCGTAGCAACGCATCAATCTATTATATATCAATAAGTTACAGTTACACTCCGAATCCGACGATCAGGAAATCCAGCGCCGGCAGAATGACACTGCGCCATACCATCACACTACCCGCAGCCGCGCCCAGCTCGTCGCGTGCAATGCCGGCGAGCTCCGGGGTCATCTCACACTAGAACGGAATGTCGTCGTCGAACTCCTCCGGCGCGCTGCTGCCGGCGCCGCGGCTGGAGCCAGCACCCCCGCTCATCGCAGCTTCCGCCGGTTCGCCGCGCGAGGGCGCCTCGCTGTAGCCACCACCCCCGCCGCCACCGCCGCCGCCGGCACCGCCTCGCCCGCCGAGCATCTGCATTTCGCTGCCGACGATTTCGGTCGTGTAGCGGTCGCGGCCTTCCTTGTCCTGCCACTTGCGCGTGCGCAGCCGGCCCTCGATGTACACCTGTGAGCCTTTTCGCAGGTACTCAGCAGCAATCTCGCCGAGGCGCCCGAACAGCGCGACGCTGTGCCATTCAGTGCGTTCCTGTTGCTCGCCCGAGGACTTGTCCTTCCAACTCTCCGTCGTCGCGAGGCGCAGGTTCGCCACCTGCATGCCCGAGGGCATGGCCCGAGTCTCAGGATCCGCGCCCAAGTGACCGATAAGAATGACTTTGTTTACGCCGCGCGCCATGATGATGCCTCACTTGAATTCGTCTTGGCTTAAGACTTTGTCCTGTTCTAAGCAAACCTGTCCCCGTACCTAATTGCTGTATTCGTGTGGATACGGGCAAGCCATTGGGCGAGCCCGGATCGAGAAAAGCTGGTTCGGAGGATGCCCAGAATAGTACTCCAAATGCCGCGCAACGCACGGCGCGTGGTCAGTGGCGGCTCCCACGGTAGCGGAGCCGATCACCACCATTCAGTGCGACGACCCCAGCTCATCGTGCGGATGATAGTTGGGAAAGGGCGGTCGCTTGATCTGCGCCGGGGGATGCTCCGCGAGTTGCTGCATCACAACCTGGATCGCCTTGTCGAGCTGCGAATCGTGCCCCGCACGATAGGCCTGTGGGTCGAGTTCGACCTCGTAGTCGGGCGCAACGCCGTGATTCTCGACTTCCCACTCGCCCTTCAATCCGTAGATCGCGGCGCGCGGCGCCGTGATCGTGCCGCCGTCAATCAGTTGAGGGTACCCACCGATGCCGACCAGGCCGCCCCAGGTGCGTTTGCCGATCAGCGCACCGATGGCCATCTTGCGGAAATACCACGGCAGCGCGTCGCCACCGGATCCCGCCATCTCATTGATGAGCATGACCTTGGGGCCATAGATGGCTTGCGACGGTGAATCCCAGTCGAGCCCTTCACGCGTGACGACTTTATTCAGCAGCTTGCGATTGAGGTAGTCAACGATGTAGTCCGCCAGCTGCCCGCCCTTGTTGAACCGCTCATCGACGATCACTGCCTCCTTGCCGATCTGCGCGAAGAAATAGCGGTTGAAACTGGTGAATCCGTTGTTGCCCGTATCCGGTACGTAGACGTAAGCGACGCGGCCGCCGGTCTCCTGGTCGACGCGACGTCGGTTGTCTTCGATCCAGGCGCGCTGCCGCAAAGCGTGCTCATCGTCCACCGGCACCACGGTGACCTCGCGCGCGCCGCTGCCGTCGGCCTTCGGTCCTACCCTCAAGACCACCTGCTTGCCGGCCGTCGCCTCGAAGAAGCTGTAGAGGTTGTCGCTCGCGTGCAGCTCGCGCGAGTTGACTGCCAGCAGATACTCGCCCGCCTTGACGTTGACGCCCGGTTGCGTGAGAGGCGCCTGCAGCTTCGGATTCCAGTTCTCACCGTCATAGACGTGCTCGAAGCTATAGCGTCCGGCGTCGAGACTGTAGTCCGCGCCAAGCAATCCGACCTTGACGTGCCTGACTTCAAGGCGATCGCCGCCGCGCACGTACAGGTGGCCGACAGTCAGTTCGCTATAGACCTCTTCCAGCAGGTAGCTCAGCTCGTCGCGCGAGGCGATGCCGGCCACGTACGGCTCATATTTCTTCTTCAGCTTGGCGAGATCCACACCGTGATAATGCGGGTCGTAGAAGAAATCGCGCTCGATGCGGAACGACTCGTCATAGATCTGGCGCCACATTTTTTGCGGCTCGATATAGACCTGCCAGTCGTTGAGCTGGAGCGGACCGAACCCCGGCTTGGGCTTGCCGGAAGCTTCAGCATCCTCCGCCGACACGACAGTGAATTGCTCGCCCTTGCGATACAGGATCTTCTTGCCGTCGTCTGAGACCCGGAAGTCGTTGATCTCATCGATGAACTTGTCGATCTTGCGTTTCGACAGGTCGAATTTGTGCAGCACTTCGGCGGGGTTCGGGAAGTCATCGGCCTCGATGACGCGCGGCGCTTCGGCGATGAACAGGATCCCCGAGGCACCGGCTCTCATATCCGCATAGTTTCTTGCCGGAATGGGCAACGCCAGGATGCGTTGACTGATCCCTTCAATGTCGATCCGGACGTGCGGGGTCTTGCCTTCCTTGTCCTTGTTGTCCTTATCTTTGTCTTTGTCTTTGTCTTCGCTGCTGTCCTGATCGTGCTTTGAATCCCTTGCGTGCTTGCCGCCCTTTTCATCCGAGCCCGAACTGTCTTTGTCTTTGTCTTTGTCGTCGGACTTCGCCTTGTCCGCATCCTTCTGCGAGACACCCTTGTCTTCGTCGCTCTGCGGCGCGAGCGGAGATTTTTCCTCGCGACTGAGGACGATCACGTAGACGCTGCGCGTCACCGGGTGTGCATCGCTGGTCATGTCCAGCCCCTGTACCGTCAGCGCAACGTCGGTCGATGCGGTGAAATAAAGGTACTTTCCATTGCGATCGAATACCGGAAACTGCGCGTCACTCAGGCCGTCGGTGAGCTGCAAGGCCTCGCCCTGATCCAGCGAATAGGCAAACACGGCGTGCTGCCCGTTGCGCAGTGCTTTGACGTACGTCAGCCAGTGGCTATCGGGTGACCAGGCTATCTGGAAATCATCGGAGCCAAATCCGCCCCACATCCCCGCATCAATGCGCTTGGGCGCGCCGCTCGCGACATCCATGTACCACAGGCCAAGGCGCTTGTCGGCGTACGCAATCTTCTTGTTGTCCGGCGACCATCGGGGACTGTAGAAGAAAGACGGCGGGTTCCCCAGACTGATACTGCGCGCCGCTTTCTGGCCCGATTGATCGAGTATCTGCAGCGCGTATTCGCCGGAAGCGTCCGAAAAATAGGCGATCGATTTACCATCCGGCGACCAGGAAGGGTCGCGCTCTGCGACCGCCGGGCTGTGCGTGAGATTGCGGATATCACCCTTGTCGGTCGGCACGGAGAAGATTTCACCCCACGCCTCGAACACCGCCCGTGCCCCGGTCGGTGAGAAATCAAAGTGCTGCACCTGGTCGGCTTTCACGTGCACATAGCGCGGGCGCACCGCCGGCAGATCGCCCTGTACCCGGATATCGACCGTATGTGCCTGACCGGTTTTCAGATCAAATAGCTTGATCGCACCAAACTGCTCGATGACGATGGCATCCGGTCCGGCGGACGCGCTCTTGAAATCCAGCCCGTCGCTGTGCAGGACTTCCGTCACCTGTCTGGATTGGGTGTCGTAGGCAAACAGGCTCACGGGACCGTTGCGGTCGGACAGGAAATAAATTTTCTCGCCCACCCACATCGGGTTCCTGTCCACCGAGTTGTCGCGCGGGACGACCACGACGCTCGAGTCCTTCAGATCCGCGATCCAGATCGGGGTCGTCTGCCCGCCCTGATAGCGTTTCCAGTTCGGTTCAAAGACGAAGTGTGGGACGTAAGCGACATGACTGCCGTCGGGCGAATAGGAGGCGCTCTCGGCGCTGGGCAGCGGGAGCGGTGTCGGGAATCCGCCGTCGGTCGAGGTCGTGTAGAGCTGATCCTGCGTTGTTTCGAAGCCGCGCGACGAGGAGAACAGGACGCGCTTGCCATCCGGCGTCCAACCGCGAACCGTGTCCGGCGATGGATGCCAGGTGATGCGCCGCGGCACACTTCCGGCGGAGGAAACCAGGTAGACATCGCGGTTGCCGTCGTAGTCACCGCTGAAAGCGATCCATCGGCCGTCAGGGGAGAAATACGGCGTGGTTTGTGACCCCATGCTGGAGGTCACACGATGCGCCTCCCCGCCTTCGCGCCCGACGACCCACAGATCCCCGCCATAGTTAAACGCGATCTGCGTCCGGCTGAGCGTCGGAAATCTGAGCATCAGCCTCGGATCGTCAGCCGCGACCGCCGATGTCACGCAGACGGGCAACAGACAAATCAGCCATGCACCGAGTGATCGATTGATCATGGTGGACCTTTATTTGCGGTGTTGTAGACGGTCGCGGAGTCCCCATTCTAGTGCCTTTGAGCCTAACCCGCCGCAGCGTTTATAGTGGCTGTTTGGTTTCTCGACCGGCGCCTTCACGGGCCTTGGGGAGCAGCGCAGTTTGCAGACCATCCGAATCCGAGGCGCCCGCACGCACAACCTGCGCAGTATCGACCTGGATCTGCCGCGCGAGCGTCTGACCGTGGTCACCGGCCTGTCTGGCTCCGGCAAGTCCTCACTCGCGTTCGACACGCTGTACGCCGAAGGCCAGCGTCGCTATGTCGAATCGCTGTCGGCCTATGCGCGCCAGTTCCTGTCGATGATGGACAAGCCGGACGTGGACAGCATCGAAGGCCTGTCCCCAGCCATCGCGATCGAGCAGAAGTCCGGCTCGCACAACCCGCGTTCCACGGTCGGTACGGTGACCGAGATCTATGACTACCTGCGCCTGCTGTACGCGCGCGCCGGACTGCCGCGCTGTCCGCGCCACGGCATTGATCTGGCGGCGCAAAGCGTCAGTCAGATGGTGGATCAGGTGCTCCAGGCGCCTCAGGGCGAACTGGCGTTGTTGCTCGCGCCGCTGATCGACGAACGCAAAGGCGAGCATGCGCAGGTGATCGCCGAGCTCGCCGGACAGGGATTCGTTCGTGTGCGCATCGATGGCACGGTGTACGAGATCGATGCCGTGCCGAAACTCGATCCCAAGCGCAAGCACAGCATCGAAGCCGTCGTGGATCGCTTCCGAGTCCGTCCCGACACCTCGCAGCGTCTGGCAGAGTCGTTCGAAACCGCGATTCGCATCAGCCAGGGCGTGGTGCGCGTGGTGTTCCCGGACGCCCCTGCCTTGAGCGCCATGCTGTTCTCAAGCCGCCACGCCTGTCCGGAGTGCGGCTTCTCGGTGCCGCCGCTCGAGCCGCGGATGTTCTCGTTCAACAATCCGGCTGGCGCTTGCCCGACGTGTGACGGACTGGGCTTTCAGGAGTTCTTCGATCCCGAGCGCGTGGTGGTGCATCCGCACCTGTCACTGGCGGGCGGCGCGGTGCGCGGCTGGGACCGTCGCAACGCGCACTACTTCCAGATGCTGCAGGGGTTGGCGCGTCATTTCCAGTTCGACGTGGAGACCCCCTGGGACGAGCTCGAACCCCGTGTGCGGCAGGTGCTGCTGTCTGGCAGCGGCGATGAGGAAATCGAGTTCCGCTATCAGGAGGCGCGTACGCCGGTCAAACGGCGGCATACCTTCGAAGGCATCGTGCCAAACCTGGCACGGCGCTTTCGCGAAACCGACTCACAGGCGGTGCGCGAGGAGCTGCGCAAGTACCTGGGCACGCGCGATTGCATCGATTGCAACGGCGCGCGCCTCAACGAGGCAGCCCGCTCGGTCCTGATCGAGGGCCGCAGCCTGCCTGAGATCACACGAATGACGGTCGGCAACGCGCGCGGGTATTTCGACGCGCTGTCCCTGACAGGATGGCGGGCCGAGGTCGCCGCACGCATCGTGCGCGAGGTGGGTGAGCGACTGCGCTTCCTGGTGGACGTCGGACTGGACTATCTGAGCCTCGACCGTAGTGCGGCCTCGCTCTCGGGCGGTGAAGCACAGCGCATCCGTCTGGCAAGCCAGGTGGGCTCAGGCCTCACCGGGGTCATGTACATCCTTGATGAACCCTCGATCGGGCTGCATCAGCGCGACAATGCACGGCTGCTCGGTACGCTCAAGCGGCTGCGCGACCTGGGCAACACCGTGATCGTCGTCGAGCACGATGCCGACGCCATCCGCGCGGCGGATCACGTCGTGGACTTAGGTCCCGGCGCGGGCGCGCACGGCGGCCTGGTGGTCGCGCAGGGCACTCCGGCGCAGATCGAGTCCGATCCGGCGTCACTGACCGGGGCCTATCTGTCGGGTCGGCAGAGCGTTGCATTGCCCGAGCGGCGGCGCAGCCCACAGCCGAACCAGTGGCTATCGATCCGAGGCGCACGCAGCAACAATCTGAAGAACATCACGGTGGACCTGCCGATCGGTCTGATGACCTGCGTGACCGGCGTGTCCGGCTCCGGAAAATCCACCCTGGTGGAGGACACACTGTTTCGGCACGCCGCTGTGCGCCTGAATGGTGCCAATCCGGACGGTGCCGGTGTGTGCGATGAGATCGTCGGACTCGAGCGCTTCGAGCGCGTGATTGAAATCGATCAGAACCCGATCGGCCGCACACCGCGCTCGAACCCTGCCACCTACACCGGTGTGTTTACGATCATTCGCGAACTGTTTGCCTCGGTTCCCGAAGCGCGCGCGCGTGGTTATGACGCCGGGCGCTTCAGCTTCAATGTCAAAGGCGGACGCTGCGAAGCCTGTCAGGGCGACGGCGTGATCCAGGTGGAGATGCACTTCCTGCCGGACGTGTACGTGCCGTGCGATGTCTGTCGCGGCAAGCGCTACAACCGTGAAACGCTGGAGATCCAGTACCGGGGACGCAATGTTCACCAGGTGCTGGACACGACGATCGAGGAGGCACTGCAGCTGTTCGAGAACGTGCCGGCAGTGGCTGGCAAGCTGCGTACGCTGATGGATGTCGGCCTGACCTATGTGCGCCTGGGACAGAACGCGACCACCCTCTCCGGTGGCGAAGCGCAGCGGGTCAAACTGGCACGCGAGCTGGCCAAGCGCGGCGCCGGCCGCACGCTCTACATCCTGGATGAGCCGACTACCGGGCTGCATTTCCACGACATCGCGCAGCTGCTGCGCGTGTTGCAGCAACTACGGGATGCGGGCAACACCCTGGTGATCATCGAGCACAATCTCGACGTCATCAAGACCGCTGACTACGTGATCGATCTCGGGCCGGAAGGCGGTGAGCGCGGTGGTCGGGTGGTGGCCAGCGGTACGCCGGAAGCCATCTGCGATCAGCCGGAATCGGTGACCGCTCAATACCTGGCGCCGCTGCTGCAGCGGGTCAGCGAACCCGCCGCGATCCGGACTCGAAGCGCTGGTGCACCTCGCCGTTGACGATGCGCTCCTGATAGCGGCCGTTGGTGTAGGCGCAGACCACGCGCCGCCAGAAACTCACGGCGGTGGCGTTGCGCATGTGTTCGGTGATCAGCCAGCGACCGGTAAAACGATCCAGCAGCAGTCGTACCGCCTGCGCGCCGATGCCCCGCCGACGCCACTGGCGCGCGATGAAGAATTCCTTCATCGAATATTCGATGGTCGGAGAAGTCCCGGCAGCGCCGCCACTGGCGACTGCCTGCAGGCGCTGTTCAACCATCGCGAAGCCCGCGCGCTCCAGACCGTAGACCACGGTCATCACGTGCGCGCTTCGGTCCGAATACCAGTGCATCAACTGATCCGGCACGCGATGACCGACTTCGCCAAGGGCCGGAAAGATGCCGGTCGCAGTCGGCGCCAGATCCGTCAGATAGTCGTGATAGACGCTCTCGATCCAGCGGCGATCGTCGCGGTTATGGCGACCGTCCCTGAGGCTGACCTGATTCATGAATTCGCTTCGGAAACAGGAAAGCCCGGCAGACCGGATCCTTCCGGCCTGCTCGGGCTTTCCCGCGAGCCTGGAACTCGTCGGCTTTCGAAAGACCCGAAGTTACTTCGGTGCCGAACCACCCGAGGACGGCGTCGTCGCCGAGCTGCTGCTGGTGCCGTCGGACGGCGCCATCGCGCCGCTGCTGCTGCCTTCCGTCGCAGGAGCCATGGTAGCGGACGGCGTGGTTGCCGCCGGGGCCGAGGCGGGCGGGGGCGTATTGTCCGTGCTGCTGCAAGCAGAGAGCACAAGCGCGGCCGCCAGGGCGCTAAGGGCAAGCTTTGTATTCATCGATGAATCCCCAGAATTGTATGAAAGAAGCTGACCGAATATGTGGAGCGCAAACCGTTTTATCGGGCAATGAGACTCCCGAACCGCGGATTCTATAGAGTATCCACGCCATTTTAAACTGGCGCTGACGCCCTATCTTGCCTGAACCTTTCTTGAGGCCGGTCGCTAGCCGGCAGCCGCTTTCTTCTTCCGCGGCTTTGCCTTGGGCTTCTTTTCGACCTTATCCGCAGCGTCATCGGCCGCCTTGGCCTTCTTCTTCGGTGCGTTCTTGGCCTTGGCTGCGGGCTTGCCCTTATCGCCCTTATCGCCCTTATCGCCCTTGTCGGGCTTGGCGGCCTTAGCCTTGCCCTTAGCCTCGGTCGGGGGCTTGACTTCCTGAGCGGCCGCAGGACCGTCCACCAGCTGCATCAGCGCCATCGGGGCCGAGTCACCGGGACGCGGCAGCATGTGCAGGATGCGCGTATAGCCGCCTGGACGGGCTTTGAAACGGGAGCCCAGGTCATCGAACAGCTTGGTGACGACGTCCTGATCGCGCAGCCGCGAAAAGGCCAGACGCCGATGCGCCTCGGTATCGTCCTTGGCGAGCGTGATCAGCGGTTCCACCACGCGCCGCAGTTCTTTGGCCTTCGGCAACGTCGTGCGGATGGTCTCATACCGCAGCAGCGAGGCTGCCATGTTGCGCAACATCGCATGTCGATGCGAGCTGTTACGGGACAATTGACGGCCAGAAAGCTTGTGACGCATGACTACTCTTTACAGATCATTGAAACAGATCATTGAAACAGATCATTGAACCCAATCGAACCCGGCAGCGATCCACCCTGACGCGGCGCCCATTGCGCGACGCCGCCACCGCTCGTCATCTTCAGATCAGGCCGCTGCCGCTCTCTTCGTCGTGGCGCAGACCAGCCGGCGGCCAGCCCTCCAGGCGCATGCCGAGCATCAGGCCGTGGCTCTGCAGCACTTCCTTGATCTCGGTCAGTGACTTCTTGCCGAGATTCGGCGTGCGCAGCAACTCGACTTCGGTACGCTGCACCAGATCGCCGATGTAATGAATGTTCTCCGCCTTCAGACAGTTCGCGCTGCGAACCGTCAGCTCCAGCTCATCCACCGGACGCAGCAGGATCGGATCGAATTGCATCTCGGTAGTCTTGGCCACCGCCTCGTCTTCGCCCTGCAGATCGACGAACACCGACAGTTGATCCTTGAGAATGGCACCGGCGCGCCGGATCGCCTCTTCCGGCTCGATCGTGCCGTTGGTCTCGATATCGAT
>DATMRM010000181.1:0-3225 GCA_035566155.1 Steroidobacteraceae bacterium
ACAGGTTCTGCCTGCCATGCAGATCGGACACTTCCTGTCCCTGTGTGATGACACCGGCTTGCTGCAACACGCGCTGCATTGCGTGCCTGACCGATCGCATGGGTACTGCACAGACGACAACGCGCGCGCATTGCTGGTGACCTGTCGCCTCAGCCGATCTGGCGATCTGCCACTGTCCGAACCATTGACGAGCCGCTTCGCGGCCTTTATCCAGCATGCCTGGAATCGCGATGCGAAGCGGTTTCGGAACTTCCTGAGCTTTGATCGACACTGGCTCGAGGATCTGGGATCGCAGGACAGCCACGGTCGCGCGCTCTGGGCCCTGGGCGAATGTACGCGCAACGCCGCCAGCCCTTCGGTGCGTCGATGGGCCGCGTCATTGTTTGCCGAGGCGCTGTCGACCGTGGAGGCCTTCGGTTCACCGCGGGCATGGAGTTTCGCGTTACTCGGATTGGACGCCTATTGCGCGGCGGCTGCGGAAGACTCACACGCCAGGCGTCTGCGAGACCTGCTGGCCAACAGGCTGATGGTCAGGCTCGCGGAAACCGAGACCCGCGGTTGGGAGTGGTTCGAAGCCAGTCTGGCCTATGACAACGCGCGTTTGCCACAGGCCCTGATCGCGACCGGATGTGCGACCGATACGGCCTCCTATACCAGTGCGGGTCTGCGCTGCCTGCACTGGCTCGCGCGCCTTCAGACCTCTGCAAGCGGAATGTTCAGGCCGGTCGGCTCTCAAAGCTTCGGCGCGCAACGCGTGCCGCCGCAGCCCTTCGACCAGCAGCCGCTGGAGGCTGCAGCGATGATCTCGGCGTGTGCGGCCGCGTGGCGAGCAGACCGCGACCCGGCGTGGGTCGCCGAGGCGGGACGGGCTTTCGCATGGTTTCTAGGCAGCAATGATCTGTCAGTGCCACTGGTTGATCCGGAGACGGGCAGCTGCCGTGATGGGCTGCATCCCGATCGCGCCAACGAGAACCGAGGCGGGGAGTCCGCTGTTTCCTACCTGCTCGCTCTGGCGGAGATGCGTGAGCTCGCCGCCTTCAATACTGAGCGGGCAACGCTCGTGCCAGGTCGGGTCGTCAACGCCTGACACACCAAAGGATCTCCCGACAGTCATGCTGCTGAACCGCCAAGCCCTGCATCTGCGTCCAAACCCGGCAAGGGTGGTGCTGCGCCCCTTCAAGCCCGCGACCGAGCCGCGAGAGCTCAACCGCACGGATCGCAGGCGCGCCAATCACATTGTCGATCGGGTACTGGCACTGGATCCTGAGACCGCCGGGCGCCATCTGGCCGAAGTGCTGGAGAATTTCCAGGATCGGCATCGCGATCTGCTGGCCAGTTTCGACGCGCGTGCCGGCGACATGGAGGATGTCTTCGCAACGCACGTCGCCTTCAGCCGAACCCAGCGGCAACTGGTCGGCGCCTACTTCCTGCACGAGTACTCCTTCGAAGCAGCGGCGCTGTTCAATCCCAGTATCGTCGCTCATCCGGATCAGACGGGTGTACCCGGCGGCGCACTTCGCTTCATCCTCAGTCTGCGGGCGGTCGGCGAAGGCCATATCTCTTCGCTCACATTTCGCTCGGGCCTCATCGCCGCCGATGGCGCCGTCACGGTGGACCCGACTGAGCGCCTGGCTTCGATACCGTACCTGCAGCCGCCTGAACTCGGGGCACCGCTGGACTGCATCGATGTGATGTTCAAGTCAGACGAGCACCTCAGCGAGCGCGTGATCTTTCCGATCACTGCGTCGCAATCCAATGGCATCGAAGATGCCCGCTTCGTCAGATTCGAGGACAACGGCCGCAGCACGTTCTACGCGACCTATACCGCTTACAGCGGCAAAGCCATCCGATCGGAGCTGATCGAGACCCGGGACTTCAAATCCTTCCGGATGACGCCACTGAAAGGCGTGGCGGCGCGCAACAAAGGCATGGCGCTGTTTCCGAGAAAACTCCGCGGCAAGTACGCCATGATCGGGCGGCAGGACAACGAGAGCCTCTACCTCATCTACTCCGATGATCTGTATTCCTGGAGTGAGGGCGTGGCGCTGCTCAAGCCGCAATTCCCGTGGGAATTCGTACAGATCGGCAATTGCGGCTCGCCGATCGAGCTGGAGCAGGGCTGGTTGCTGTTCACGCACGGAGTGGGCCCGGTCAGAAGATATTCGATCGGCGCGGCACTGTTTGACAAAGCCGATCCATCCAGGCTTCTGGGGCGCTGCACCGAACCGCTGCTGAGGCCGGAACTATCCGAGCGCGAGGGCTACGTACCGAACGTGGTCTATACCTGCGGCGCCATGCGGCACAACGATCACATCATTCTGCCCTATGCGGTGTCCGACACGTATTGCTGCTTCGCCACGATCGAGACGGCCGCGCTCATCAAATCGATGTAGCAGACCCGGCCTGCCGGGCAGTTCTCTTCAGTGCGGGAGTGCCATCGGGACCGCGCGGCGGCCGTGTAACAGGGCTCTCACACGGTTAGCCACGAGTAGCGGCAGGAACGACCTGATGTACGCATCGGTCGCGAGCTTGGCATACTCACTCAAGAATACCTGCTGTACCTTCGCGACGCTCGTGTGGGTGTCATGAGCCAGGCGTTCGATGGCACGGTGCTCCTGCGCCAGGATTGCTGCATCCGACGTGTTCATTGAATCGGTCTCGTTGCTAGAGCACGCAGTCTGGATGTCAACCCAGCTGACGTCGGTGCGGCAGCAGACGCAGCGCACGAACGCTCATCGATGGCCGAGATACGTTCGCCGCCGCACATACATGGACGCGCCTGATCTCCATACTGTCGGGCCTGTGGTCCTGAAGAACGCCCAAATGACTGACTCAACACCGGCCAGCAACTGGGTGCTGGCGAGCATCCCGAGCAGGCAGTGCGAGCGCCTGCGCTCGCAACTCAAGCCGGTGACACTGGAGTTTGGACAGGTGCTCTATGAACCCGGGGGCACCATCAAGCATGTCTACTTTCCGATCGACTGCTTGATCTCCCTGCTGACGGCGGTTGACCGAGGCAGGACACTTGAAGTGGGCATGGTTGGCAACGAGGGTATGGCGGGGATGCCCTTCATCTTGGGGATGGGTGTGTCCGGCGTGCGCGCACTGGTGCAGGGTGGCGGCGGTGCGCTGCGAATCGCATCCGCGCCCTTTCGGGCCGAATTCGCTCGCAACATGGCGTTGCAGCAGGCACTCTACCGATATACCTACGCGCTGATGGCGCAG
>DATMRM010000182.1:0-4448 GCA_035566155.1 Steroidobacteraceae bacterium
ATGATGATGGCCTCGGGATGATACATCCCATCCTTCTGATCGCTAAGCGTGAGGTCCTGCTCCAACTCGATCTTGGTGACCGCGGTTTCAACGACGCGCACGCCTGCCCTGCGGGCGTCGGCCAACAAATGCATGGCCAGATCCTGGCCAGAGAATTTCCCGGGGACGGGGATCCCGTCAACCTCGTCAATCGTGGCGACCAGTCCACCAAAGAGTCCACTGCCCTCGAACAGCGACACCAGCAGGCCCAGACGCGCAGCGTGACGCGCGGCCGCGAGTCCAGCCAGACCGCCACCAATGACGGCGACTTCACACAGGTTCTTGAGCGGCCTCATCCTAGGTAGTCCCTTGCAACCCATTTGGCTCTGGCGGGGTCAGCGCGGATCCGACGATCCTTGATTCGGCGAGTGAAACCGATCGTGTCGAGATGATCCAGTAGCGGCATGTTATACCGGCGTGAGATGCCCAGTGCTGCTCCGATCTCTGTTACCAGCATGCCCGGTACACGATCCAGCAGAGGCGCCAGTCGGCGCTGCGCGTCGTCGATGGCGTCCCGATGAAACAGGATTTCCCGACCCTTCGCACGATCAACGGCACGTACCACGACACCTGCGCGCAGCAGACGCTCCACCGCGCGCTTTGATTTCGAATCCGTCACGATCGCGCCAGGATTTGGCGGCGTGAGTCCTGCTTGCCGCAAAGTCTCGGCTATGTGACCGGCAAGCGCTGCCTCCTGGCGATCACGAGCGGATTCCTCGTCTGGCCGGGGAAGACAGAACAGGCCGCTGCGTTCGCGGATGATTCCGCGCGCGCGCAGTCGCCCGAGTGCCTCGTCCAGCACCACAGCAGTGATCCCCAAGGCAGAGACTAATTTGTCGCGCGAGAGCCCTGTCGCGTGTGGCGCGAGCAGCGAGGGGATACGCGAAATCACGGCGTCCACGTGGGCTTGCTGCACCACCAGCCCTGAGCGCGTGACCACGATCGAGAGTGGATGAAGCAGCTCGATGACCCGCGGTGTTGCGAGTGCGCTGAGCTGCGAGAGGCGCTGCAAGGTGGTCCCAGACACTCCTTGGCGCCGCACCTCGGCAGCAATCATCGCAGCGGGCGGCAGTACGCGCAGATCTTCAAGATGCTCCAGAACCGCTGAGCAATGACGTCGCACGCGTTGCGCTCCAGGATCCAGAACCTTGCCGCCAGCGACTGTTCTGGGCGGAGAGGGTAGACGCAGCAGCACATGCTCGCCCGCCGGCAGCGCGATCTGCTCGGCGAAGTGGAGCTGGGCAAGACCGCTCTGGCCCGCTTCAAGCACCTCTCGGTCCAGCAGCCGCAGGCGCGAGTCGTATTCTCCGGTGCCAAGCAATGTGCGAAGCCTGATCCCGTTCTTCAGCGGTGGTGCCCCATCGACAGCACGAATCGAAATCGTGAGCCAGTTCGAGAGCTGCAGCGAGTCAGGCGTGGCCAGAGCCATGCTGCGTTTCAATTCGGCGATGTCGACGTCACGCAGGTTCAGCGCCACACGCTGCCCGGGTGCAGCGGCGTCGACGCGCGATCCATGAACCTGGACAGCCCTTACGCGCACGAGCCGGCGCAACGGCGACAACTCCAGCGTGTCGCCAGTCGTGACGGCTGTCCCGCGCAGGGTTCCGGTCACAACCGGGCCGTGGCCGGCGATGCTGAATGCGCGGTCGATTGGCAGAAATGCCAAGCCGTCGGCGCTGCGCGGTGACTGGCCTGCGGCCAGGACTTTGAGGGCTTCACGCAAGTCTTCAATGCCGTGTTCGGATGGCAGCGAGGTTTTCGCGGGTGGCAGCGGATCCAGACCCGATTGGGCCAGCAGACGAACAGTTTCCTGTGCGACCCGTTGGACTTGCTCGGACGCGACCAGATCGGTCTTGGTGATCGCGACCACAGCGCGACGCAATCCCAGCAAACTGGCAATGTCGACGTGCTCGATCGTTTGCGGTTTGATGCCTTCGTTAGCTGCCACGACCAGCAGGACCGCGTCGATCCCCGTTGCCCCACCGATCATGGTACGCACGAAACGCTCGTGACCAGGCATGTCGATCAGATCGATGTGGGTATCCGACCCTATCGTCAGGTTCGCGAAACCGAGCGCGATGGAGATCCCGCGCTGCTTCTCCTGCACAAGGCGGTCGGTGTCCTGGCCTGTCAACGCTCGAACCAACGTGGTCTTGCCGTGATCGACGTGACCGATCACGCCCAGCACGAGACGCGTCACGCTCAGGCGCCGCGGCCTTAAGTCACTGCCTCAATGCCCGCAACGGACGTGCGGTGCATCGTGCGGCCAGAGTCGGCGGCGTAAGGGATGACGCGGTGAAGTGCTCCGCAGTTGTCCCAGACGACCAGGTCTCCTTCCTGCCACTTGTGGCGATAGGAAAAAGCCGGCTGGGCGGTCCACTCCAGCAATCGCGCGAGTAGCGCTCGCCCGGCGGCCTTCGGCATATCCAGCACGTAGTCGGCGGTGTAGCCGATCAGCAGCGACTTGCGGCCGGACTTGTGGGTCCAGACCAGGGGATGCTCGGCTTTGAGCCCGCGTTTGAACGGTTCGATCTCCTCCGGGGCAGCGACCTCGCGCACGGCCGCGGTCACGCTGTGCATCACGCGCAACCCATTGAGTTCCGCCTTCTCCTCTTCTGGCAACGCCTCATACGCGGCGTACGTACTCGCAAACTCGGTCTGGCCGCCTTTCGGCGCAGTGCGCCGGCAAGTCAGTACGCTCGCCTTCGGCGGCGGAATATTTGCCAAGGTGATCCCATCCATGTGCCAGAAGAAGGTGCCGAGTACGTATTCCGGCTCGTTATTGACCTTCGGATCCAGAGTGATGGTGTAGACGCCCGCGCCGTCCTTGTCGCCGCCGGGCGCGGTCTTCGTGAAATTCACTCGCGCCCCAAGTTGGTCGGTAAAGGCAAGCTGTTCGTCAGCGGTTAGGCCGAGGCGAGGGAAGATCAGCGCGCCGTGTTTTTCCAGCAGCTCCAGGCAGCGCGCAGCGACGCCCTCGTCGGTCAGCGAAGAGCGATCGACATGTACGACGGCCCCTATGGCCGACTTAACCGGTTCGATTCTTAGGTTCACGGCGACAACTCCCCTAGCCCTATCAGGGTTAACCGCCCCCGGCACCCCAGATTATGTTGAACAGGTTTCGGGTGTTCGGCAGCGGCAGGTTCAAATGCTGAACACCACCTTAGCATTGAAATTTGCCTCGGGTCAACGACGACCCGAACTGCCGAAGTGCTTGAGCATTTGCTGCACGATCGCGAGCGCTTCGTGATGCCCTTCGGTGAGGCCCAAAGCGGACTCCGTCACGAGGGTTCGCGCCAGAGCGACCGCAATCATGACGATTCCTGCCGCGGGATAGTCCTCTTCGTTGCGGTGTGCGAGCAGCCGAGACACGGCCTGGATCTGGAGTGAGCGAAACTGCTGAGCCGCACGGACGATCTCGGCGCGTATCGCCTCGCGATGGCTGGCGATCGAAGTCAGTTCGGCAGACAAGGCGGCGCTGGACGGATCGCTGCTGGCTTCCCACAGTGCCCGAAGCGGGTCGGAGGAGGCCAATGCCTCCTCGAATCGGGTCATACGGCGCTCGTTGATGCGCCGGACGACCGCAAGGATCAGATCGTCCATCTTCCGGAAGTAGTAGTAGAGGAGCTGAGTCTTCAGCCCCGCCTTGCTCGAGACCTGCCGTGCTGAGATTCCACGATATCCCTCATCGCGCAGAATCGCCTCGGCTGCGTCGACGAACAGTGTGCGCGTCTTCGAGCCTTCCACGCCCATTCGGCGGGGTCGCACGCTACCGGCATCCGTGCCTTCGGACTCCTGCAGGTCTGGCCGCGTCATCGCGTCAGCTCAGTACCGCTCGAAGTGCCGCGGCAAGTTCAGGTAGATCGCTATCGAATACAGTCAACACATCGAGCAACAGACGTCCCTCTTTGATGCGGCCGATCACGGCCGGATGACAAGCCCGCAGAAGATCGGCCGCTTCTTCGGCGCCCATTTTCAAATGCAGCGCTACCGCCCGGCTCATGATTCGCTCCTCCGGTAACGAGCCGCCGCCGGCGAACGCCTCCGTCCTCTCAATCGTGCCGCTACCGAGCATCACCTGCAAACGCTCGGCGCGTTGCTGCAGCTGAGCCTCGCTCTGACCAAGCAGGTATCGGACTGGGATTCGCCCAGGCTCGTCTCGATGCAACATCAGCGTCGTCTCCAGTGCTGCCAGCGACATCTTGTCCAGTCGAACCGCCCGCAGCAGGGGATGATGACGCAATGGATCGACTACCGCTTTTCGGCCTAGTATCAGTCCGGCCTGTGGTCCTCCCAGCAACTTGTCGCCGCTGCAAGTGATCAGGTCGGCGCCAGCCGACAGCGCATCAGTCAATGAAGGCTCGCTCGTGCCGGGTGTCTCACGCAGCAATCCGCTGCCCAGATCCGCC